>JACXUQ010000003.1 GCA_014763835.1 Thiotrichales bacterium | reverse complement strand
ATGGCAAAAGCTAAGTTTGAAAGAACGAAACCGCACGTAAACGTTGGAACTATCGGTCACGTTGACCATGGTAAAACAACTCTGACTGCGGCATTGACAATTGTACAAGGTAAGAAGTTTGGTGGTGAAGTTAAAGCTTACGACCAGATCGACAACGCTCCAGAAGAACGTGAGCGTGGTATTACCATCTCTACAGCACACGTAGAGTACGAATCAGAAACTCGCCACTACGCACACGTAGACTGCCCAGGCCACGCTGACTATGTTAAAAACATGATCACTGGTGCGGCTCAGATGGACGGCGCAATCCTAGTATGTTCAGCTGCTGACGGCCCAATGCCTCAGACGCGTGAGCACATCCTGTTGTCACGTCAGGTAGGTGTACCATACATCGTAGTATTCCTGAACAAAGCTGACATGGTTGACGACGAAGAGCTGATGGAATTGGTAGAAATGGAAGTGCGTGAACTTCTATCTGACTACGACTTCCCAGGTGACGATACGCCAGTTATCAAAGGTTCTGCACTGAAAGCAATCGAAGGCGACCAGTCTGAAATCGGTGAACCAGCTATCGCACGTCTGGTTGAAGCGTTGGATACCTACATCCCAACTCCACAGCGTGACACTGACAAGCCATTCCTGATGCCAGTAGAAGACGTATTCTCGATCCAAGGTCGTGGTACGGTAGTAACTGGTCGTGTCGAAACAGGTGTTATCAAAGTTGGTGAAACTGTACAGATCATCGGTATTCGTGATACGCAAGAAACAACAGTAACTGGTGTTGAAATGTTCCGTAAGCTGTTGGATCAAGGTGAAGCTGGTGACAACATAGGTGTTCTGCTACGTGGTACTAAGCGTGAAGACGTTGAGCGTGGTCAAGTATTGGCTCACAAAGGAACTGTTAAGCCTCACACTAAATTCGAAGCTGAAGTATACGTATTGTCAAAAGACGAAGGTGGACGTCACACTCCATTCTTCAATGGCTACCGTCCACAGTTCTACTTCCGTACTACTGACGTAACAGGTGCTTGCCAGTTGCCAGAAGGTATCGAGATGGTAATGCCAGGTGACAACGTACAGATGACTGTAGAGTTGATCAACCCAATCGCCATGTCAGAAGGTCTACGTTTCGCGATCCGTGAAGGTGGACGTACTGTAGGTGCGGGTGTTGTTGCGAAAATCATCGAGTAATGTATGGGCCGGATACCCGGCCTGTTCAAAACTAAGTGATTAATAAAAAAGACAAAGTTGTTGTAAAATAATTTTGTATTGTTTATAATCCGCAACCTTAAATAGCAGTGATTTGAAAAAATCGCTGCTTTTCTTTTTTCTACAAGAAGAGAAATCATACATGGCGACTCAAAATATCCGTATTCGCTTGAAGGCGTTTGATCATCGTTTGATCGATCAGTCTGCTCGCGAAATTACTGAGACAGCAAAGAGAACTGGTGCGCAAGTGCGTGGTCCAATCCCAATGCCTACTCGTAAAGAGCGTTTTACTGTACTGATCTCCCCGCACGTCAATAAAGACGCGCGTGATCAGTATGAACTGCGTACGCACAAGCGTCTGCTAGACATTGTTGATCCAACTGACAAAACAGTTGATGCATTGATGAAGCTAGATTTGGCTGCTGGTGTAGACGTACAACTAGAATTACGTTAAGCGTAAGGTGTGGTTGGTCATCAATCGTAATGACTGACAAAGATAATAATGAGGTATTGATATGAGTATTGGTCTCATTGGTAAAAAGATCGGTATGACTCGTGTTTTCAATGAGGATGGCGTTTCAACGCCAGTGACTGTGGTTGAGGTTGCTCCTAACCGTGTAACGCAGTTAAAAACTCTTGAAAATGATGGTTATGTTGCGATTCAAGTAACTACCGGTTCAGTTCACGCTGGTCGTATCAACAAGCCTGAGGCGGGTCATTTCGCAAAAGCTGGTGTTGATGCTGGTCGTGGTTTGTGGGAATTCCGCGTTGATTCTGCAGATGAATTGGAAGGTCTGGAAGTCGGTTCTGAACTGACTGTCGAGCGTTTCAACGAAATCGCTGTAGTAGATGTCACTGGAACGACTAAAGGTAAAGGTTTCCAAGGTGGTGTTAAGCGTCATAACTTCCGTACGCAAGACATGACACACGGTAACTCTCTGTCTCACCGTGCGAACGGTTCTATAGGTCAGAACCAGACTCCAGGTCGCGTTTTCAAAGGTAAGAAAATGTCTGGCCATATGGGTAACGTTCGTCAAACTACACAGAACTTGGATTTGGTGAAAGTGGATGCTGAAAACGGTCTATTGTTGATCCGTGGTGCAGTTCCGGGTGCTAAAAACAGTACTGTCATCATTCGTAAAGCTGTTAAGTAAGGTGGACATGATGGAATTGAAATTAATTGAATTAGCCACTGGTAAAGAAAACGGAACTGTTGCGGTTTCTGATGCTCTTTTCGGTGTGGATTTTAATGAATCTTTGGTTCACCAGGTTGTTACAGCGTATATGAATGCTGGTCGTTCTGGTACTAAAGGTCAAAAGAACCGTGCTGCTGTAAGCGGTGGCGGTGCTAAACCATGGCGTCAAAAAGGGACTGGTCGTGCGCGTGCCGGTACAACTCGCAGCCCGGTGTGGGTTGGTGGGGGTCGTGCTTTCCCAGGTCATAACCGTGACTTCAGTCAAAAGGTTAACCGCAAAATGTACCGTGGTGCAATGCGTTCTATTATCGCTGAGTTGAATCGTTCAGGTCGTTTGATCGTTGTTGACGATTTCAAAGTAGACGCACCTAAAACTAAAGAGTTCAACGCTAAGATGGCTACATTGAACATCAAAGATGCGTTGATTATCACCGAATCTTTTGACGAATACTTGTATTTGTCTTGCCGTAACTTGTACAGCGCAGATGTATGCGATGTTGCAAGTATTGATCCGGTAAGCCTGGTTGGTTTCGAAAACGTGGTGATGACTCAAGGTGCTGTTAAGCGACTAGAGGAGCAATTGGCATGAATCAAGAAAGAATTTTAAAAGTATTGCTTGCACCACACGTTTCTGAAAAATCAGCGATTCTTGCGGATACTGTTGGTCAGTATGTGTTTAAGGTTGTTCCTTCTGCTACAAAGACAGAAGTGAAACAAGCGGTTGAAAGTTTGTTTGATGTTAAAGTTCAATCAGTGAACATGATTAATATCAAAGGTAAGAACAAAGTTTTCAAAGGCCGTAAAGGTAAGCGTAATGGCGTGCGTAAAGCAATCGTACGTTTGGCTGCTGGTCAAGAAATTGATTTTGTAAGCGCTGAGTAAGGAGTCTAAAGATGGCAATTATTAAAAAGGCTAAGCCTACTTCTCCAGGACGCCGTTTCGTTGTCAGCATCGTTGAGCCAAGCTTGCACAAAGGTAAGCCTCACGCAGCCTTGCTAGAAAAGAAATCAAAAAACGGTGGCCGTAACAATAAAGGTCGCATTACTGTTCGTCATCAAGGTGGCGGTCATAAGCAACACTACCGTTTAATCGATTTTAAACGTAACAAAGTGGGTATCCCTGCTACTGTTGAACGTTTGGAATATGATCCTAACCGTACTGCACATATCGCCTTGCTGAAATATGCTGACGGTGAACGCGCGTACATCATTGCACCTAAGAAATTGGTTGCAGGTGATGTGGTTGAGTCTGGTGATCACGTATCGATCAAAGTAGGTAACTGCCTACCGTTGCGTAACATCCCGGTTGGTACAGTTGTTCACGCAGTTGAAATGCGTCCAGGCAAAGGTGCTCAAATTGCACGTTCTGCTGGTGCGTCTGTTCAAATCGCTGGCCGCGACGGTGCTTATGTATTGGTTAAATTGCGTTCTGGTGAAATGCGTAAGATTCTTGCCGAGTGTAAGGCTACTATCGGTGAAGTAGGTAACTCTGAGCACAGCTTGCGTAAGATCGGCAAGGCTGGTGCTATGCGTTGGCGCGGTGTTCGCCCAACAGTGCGCGGTGTTGCTATGAACCCTGTTGATCACCCGCACGGTGGTGGTGAAGGTCGTACTTCTGGTGGACGTCATCCTGTGACGCCATGGGGTGTTCCGACTAAAGGTAAGAAGACTCGTAGTAATAAGCGTACTGATGGAATGATCGTACGTCGTCGCAACAAATAATAAGGAAGGACACTGATGCCACGTTCAGTTAAAAAAGGACCTTTTGTAGATCACCACTTGTATAAAAAAGTGGTTGAGGCGCAAGAATCTGGTAATAAACGTCCAATTAAAACATGGTCACGCCGCTCTATGATTTTGCCTGAGATGATCGGTCTAACAATCGCCGTTCACAATGGTAAAGAGCATATTCCTGTTTTCGTTTCAGAAAACATGGTTGGCCATAAATTGGGTGAATTTTCAATGACTCGTACTTACCGCGGCCACGCTGCGGATAAGAAAGCCAAGAAGCGTTAATAGGAGATTGTCATGCAAGTAAGTGCAACACATAAATTTGCTCGTATCTCTCCTCAAAAAGCTCGCTTGGTAGCAGATATGATTCGCGGTAAAGATGTAGAGACTGCTGTAAACATCCTTGCTTTCAGTGATAAAAAAGCAGCTGAATTGATGAAGGCCGTTTTGAACTCAGCGATTGCTAACGCTGAACATAACGAAGGTGCTGACATCGATGAGCTTAAAGTGACTGCGGCTTTTGTAAATGAAGGTCCGATCATGAAGCGCATGAGTGCTCGTGCGAAAGGTCGTGGAAACCGCATCTTCAAACGCACTAGCCACATCACTGTGACTGTTGGCAACAAATAAGGAGAATCAGAATGGGTCAAAAAGTACATCCTATTGGTATCCGTCTAGGTATCACCAAAGACTGGAATTCTCGTTGGTATGCTGACAGCAAAAACTACGCTGATTTCTTGGTTAGCGACGTTGAAATCCGTAATGAACTAAATGAAAAGTTGAAGCATGCTTCAATCAGTAAGTTGAATATCGAGCGCGTTGCCAATGGTATCCGTGTGACTGTGCACACTGCACGTCCAGGTGTTGTTATTGGTAAAAAAGGCGAAGATATCGAGAAGTTGAAACAGTCTCTGTCTGCAAAGACCGGTATGCCTGTAAACATCAACATCGAAGAGATCAAGAAACCTGAGTTGGATGCGAAACTGGTTGCCGAGAGCATTGCTCAGCAGCTTGAAAAGCGTATCCAGTTCCGTCGTGCTATGAAACGTGCCGTTGGTAATGCAATGCGTTTGGGGGCTGAGGGTATCAAAGTAACTGTATCAGGACGTTTGAACGGTGCTGATATCGCGCGTGCAGAGTGGTACCGTGAAGGTCGTGTACCATTACATACTTTCCGTGCTGATATCGATTATGCAACATTCGAAGCAGATACAACTTACGGTAAGATCGGTGTTAAGGTTTGGATCTTCAAAGGTGAAAAACTGGGTAAATTGGCACTGAACGACGATAACCAATCTAAGGGCAAAAAAGGCCGTAAATAAAAGGATAACTTACTATGTTAATGCCTAAACGTACAAAATTTAGAAAAGTACACAAAGGTCGTAACCGTGGTCTGGCGCAAGTCGGTAACAAAGTTAGCTTTGGCGATTTCGGTCTTAAAGCCCTTGAGCGAGGCCGTATGACTTCACGTCAAATCGAAGCTGGTCGTCGTGTTATGACTCGTCATGTTAAGCGTGGCGCTAAAATCTGGATTCGTGTGTTCCCTGACAAGCCAATCACTACTAAACCTCTTGAGGTTCGTATGGGTAAAGGTAAGGGTAGTGTTGATTACTGGGTTGCCCAGATTCAACCAGGCCGTATCCTTTATGAAATCCAGGGTGTAGATGAAAAGTTGGCTTCTGAAGCATTTGCTTTGGCGGCAGCTAAGCTACCATTTAAAACCCAAGTTGTAACCAGAACGGTGATGTAAATGACTGCAAAAGAACTACAAGACAAAACAGTTGAAGAATTGCGCGCAGAGTTAGTTGAATTGATGAAGAGTCAATTCAATCTGAGAATGCAGCATGCAACTGGCCAATTGGCAAACGCTGCTCAATTGAAGACAGTGCGTCGTTCAATTGCACGCGTTAAAACCATCATTCGTCAAAAAGTGAGTAAGTAAGAATGGCTGGTCAAGAAAACAAAGCACGTACAGTTCAGGGTGTTGTTGTGAGCAACGCAATGCAAAAATCGATCGTTGTTCGTATTGATCGTTTCATTAAGCACCCTAAATATAAAAAATTCGTTCGTAAGTCTACCAAGTTGATGGCGCACGATTCCGATAACACATGTGGTGTTGGTGATCTGGTGACTATCATGGAATGCACTCCAATTTCTAAGAGCAAATCTTGGACGTTGGTTAGTGTTGATGAGAAGGCGAAAATTTGAGCTAATAAATAGCTAGCACATAGTCAGAAAGTTTGTTATAATTTTTTGATTCGCACCGTTAGAGTGGTTAAGCCAATAGGAACTGGCCACACTAGCGGTTTTTGTGCTGTATTAAATTCTAAATTTATGGATGGAGTACCACCATGATTCAAATGCAAACAGTGCTTGATGTTGCAGATAACAGTGGAGCACGCGTTGTTCAGTGTATCAAGGTGTTGGGCGGTTCACACCGTCGCTATGCCAGCATTGGTGACGTTATTAAAGTGAGTGTTAAAGAAGCTGCACCACGTGGCAAGGTTAAGAAAGGTGATGTTTACAACGCTGTAGTTGTTAGAACTGCAAAAGGTGTAAGACGTCAAGATGGTTCTTTGATCAAGTTTGATGGTAACGCTGCAGTTATCCTGAATAACAAGCTTGAGCCAATCGGAACACGTATTTTTGGGCCTGTTACTCGTGAGCTTCGTAATGAAAAATTTATGAAAATTGTTTCATTGGCTCCTGAAGTTCTATAAGGAAGAAGTAATGAATCGTTTAAGAAAAGGTGATGAAGTAGTTGTCATCACTGGTAAAGATAAAGGTAAACGTGGTTCTATCTCTGCAGTCCTTAAAAACGGTAAGGTGATTGTAGATGGGATTAACTTGGCTAAAAAACACACTAAGCCAAATCCTATGACTGGCGCCCAAGGTGGTGTTGTTTCTAAAGAAATGCCTTTAGACGCTTCAAACGTAGCATTGTGGAACCCAGAAACGCAGAAAGCAGATAAAGTTGGTTTCAAGGTTGAAGGTGAAACTAAAATCCGCTTTTTCAAATCTACTGGCAAAGCAGTTGATGCTTAAGATAGGTTAGAAAAATGGCAAGATTACAACAATTCTACAAAGACCAAGTTGTTTCTCAAATGATTGAGAAATTTGGTTACAAGACACCTATGCAAGCCCCTAAGTTGACAAAAATTACGATCAACATGGGTGTAGGCGAAGCCATTGGTGATAAGAAGGTTTTAGATAACGCAGTAGCAGATCTGGAAAAAATCGCTGGTCAAAAAGTAGTTCGCACACTAGCTCGCAAATCAGTTGCTAGCTTTAAAGTTCGAGAAGGCTACCCAGTCGGTTGCAAGGTTACGCTGCGTGGTGAAAGAATGTATGAGTTCTTAGATCGTCTAATCAACATCGCATTGCCGCGTGTACGCGACTTCCGTGGTATCAATCCAAAAGGATTTGATGGCCGTGGTAACTACAACATGGGTTTGAAAGAGCAGATCATTTTCCCTGAGATCGAGTTCGAGAAAGTAGACAAAATCCGTGGTATGGATATCAGCTTCACGACGACTGCTTCTACCAATGAAGAAGCTAAAGCTCTTCTAGAAGCCTTTAATTTCCCATTCAAGAAGTGAGGGTTTTCTTGTGGCTAAGCTATCAATGATTCAAAGAGAATTGAAACGTGCTAAGGCAGTTGCTAAGTATGCTGAAAAGCGTGCGGCCCTAAAAGCAGCATCTGTTGATATGTCATTGAGTTTCGAAGAGCGTATGGAAGCGATGGATAAGTTGGCTAAGTTGCCACGTAACGCTTCTCCTGTTCGTCAACAAAACCGTTGTCGTCTAACAGGTCGTCCACACGGCGTATACAGAAAGTTTGGTTTGTCACGTAACATGCTACGTCAGTTAGCTATGCAGGGTGATGTTCCTGGTTTAAGAAAAGCCAGCTGGTAAGGATATAAGGATAATAATCTATGAGTATGTCTGATCCAATCGCTGATATGTTGACACGCATTCGTAACAGCCAAATGGCTGGTCATGCGAATGTTGTTATGCCTTCTTCAAAATTAAAGCTAGCAATCGTTAAGGTGTTGGCTGACGAAGGTTATGTCTCTAAATTCAGCGTTAAAGAAAATGAAGGAAAATCTGAATTGTCTGTCGATTTGAAATATTTCGAAGGCAAGCCAGTAATTGAGATGATTAAGCGTGTTAGCCGTCCAGGTCTTCGTGTCTACAAGCACAAGGATGAGCTTCCACAAGTAGTTGGCGGTTTAGGTATCGCTCTTATTTCAACATCAAAAGGTATTATGACTGACCGTGAAGCACGCAAAGCGGGCATCGGTGGTGAAGTCATTTGCTACGTAGCTTAAGGATAGATTCATTATGTCTCGTATTGCAAAAGCTCCTGTTGTGCTTCCAGCTGGTGTTGAAGTGACTGTTAAGGGTAACGAAGTAACTGTAAAAGGTTCAAAAGGGACTCTAACTCAGACTTTCAACTCAGCAGTAAGCATTTCTCAGGAAAATGGTTCTGTTAACTTTGCACCTGTTGAGGGTGCAGTAGGTGGTTGGGCGCAAGCAGGTACTGCACGTGCAATCGTTAATAACATGGTTGTTGGTGTTTCTGCTGGCTTCGAAAAGAAATTGCAGTTGGTCGGTGTTGGTTACCGTGCTGCAGCTCAAGGCCAAACGTTGAACCTGACATTAGGTTTTTCGCACCCAGTAAATCACCCAATTCCTGCGGGTATTACGGTTGAGACGCCATCTCAAACTGAAATCATCGTAAAAGGCGCTGACAAACAAATGGTTGGTCAAGTTGCTGCTGATATCCGTGGATATCGTCCACCTGAGCCATATAAAGGCAAGGGTGTGAAGTATGCAAATGAGCGCATTATTCGTAAAGAAGCTAAGAAGAAATAAGGCTGGAAGTAAGTATGGATAAGAAATCAGCCCGTCTTCGTAGAGCTAAGAAAACAAGAGCAAAAATTCGTGAATTGTCAGTGCCACGTTTGTGTGTGCACCGCACTTCACAGCATATCTATGCTCAATTGATTTCAGCCAATGGTGCTGAAGTGATTGCTTCAAGCTCTACTGTACAAGCGGACATTAAAAAAGAAATCAGCAACACTGGTAATAAAGATGCTGCTAAAGTTGTTGGTAAGGCGATTGCTGAAAAAGCAAAAGCTGCAGGTGTAACTAAAGTTGCATTTGACCGTTCTGGTTTCAAATACCATGGTCGTGTACAACAGTTAGCAGAATCAGCCCGTGAAAACGGTCTTGAATTTTAAAGGAAGGATGAATTATGTCTTCACGTGAATTACAAGAAGGACAAGATGGTCTAGTTGAAAAACTAGTATCAGTTCGCCGTGTTGCTAAGGTTGTAAAAGGTGGTCGTGTATTTGCTTTCTCAGCACTTGCTGTTGTTGGGGATGGTGAAGGCCGCGTCGGTTACGGTAGTGGTAAAGCGAGCGAAGTTCCTGTTGCTATCAAAAAAGCAATGGACAAGGCGCGTCGCAACATGAAGTCTATTCCATTGAACAATGGAACACTTCAGTATCCAATTAACTATAAGCAAGGTGCTGCTAACATCGTTATGCTGCCTGCTTCTGAAGGTACTGGTGTAATTGCCGGTGGTGCAATGCGTGCCGTACTTGAAGCAGCTGGTGTTAAGGATGTATTGTCTAAGTGTGTTGGTACAACGCGTCCAGTAAACGTTGTTCGTACTACAGTGAATGCACTGACTAGTATGAGCAGCCCAGAGCGTATTGCTGCTAAACGTGGTAAAACGCTTTCTGAAATTTTAGGTGAATAAGATGTCAGACAAGAAAACTGTAAAAGTGACGCTGGTTAAAAGCCCAATCGGCCGTATTCCAGCACATAAAGCATGTGTATCTGGTCTTGGTCTGAGAAAGATGCACCAAACAGTGACCGTTATTGATACTCCTGAAAATCGTGGGATGATCAATAAGGTTTCCTACTTGCTAAAGGTAGAGGAAGCTTAAGATGCATTTAAATACTCTAAAACCAGCAGAAGGTTCTAAATCTGCCAAGAAGCGTGTTGGACGTGGTCAAGGTTCTGGTTTAGGTAAGATGGGTGGACGTGGTCATAAAGGCCAAAAGTCTCGCTCAGGTGGATTCCATAAAGTCGGTTTCGAAGGTGGTCAGATGCCTTTGCAGCGTCGTCTACCTAAAGTAGGCTTCGTTTCTCGCAAAGCTCAAGTAACTACTGAAATCAGCTTGGATCTGCTTTCTAAATTGGACGTTGATGTGGTTGATGTTGCAGCACTTAAAGCGGCAGACGTAATCGGTGAAAAGATTAAGTTTGTTAAAGTTGTGAATACTGGCTCTATTACCAAAGCGGTAAAGGTGTCTGGTATTAAAGCGACTGCTGGTGCGAAAGCGGCTATTGAAGCTGCTGGCGGATCAATCGAAGCCTAATCCATATGAATAGTTCAATTGCATCCAACGCTATGAGTGACCTGAAAAATAGAATTCTATTTGTTCTGGGCGCTTTGATTGTGTACCGACTGGGAACACATATTCCCGTTCCGTCAATCGATCCAGTTGCATTGGCCGCAATGTTTGAACAGCAAAAGGGCACTATCCTGGACATGTTTAACATGTTCTCAGGGGGGGCCCTTGAGCGTCTCTCGATCTTTGCTTTAGGGATCATGCCATACATTTCGGCATCGATCATTATGCAGCTTTTAACGGTGGTTTCACCAGAGTTGTCTAAACTTAAAAAAGAGGGCGGAGAGCAAGGGCGTAGAAAGATCACACAGTACACACGTATGGGTACTGTTGTTCTTGCGACCTTTCAAGCATTAGGGGTTGCAATTGCATTAGAGTCTCAAAACATCAACGGTATGTCTGTTGTTGTCGATCCGGGATTCTTATTTAAAGTAACAGCTGTTACAACTTTAGTCGGCGGTACGATTTTCTTGATGTGGCTAGGTGAACAAATCACAGAGCGCGGTATCGGAAATGGTATCTCCTTGATTATTTTTGCCGGTATTGTTGCAGGCTTGCCTACAGCACTAGGCGGTACTTTCGAGCAGGTCAATACAGGTGCGATGCATGCCATCACTGTATTTGTTTTACTTGCCTTGGTTTTTGCCGTCATTGCATTCGTGGTGTTTGTTGAACGAGGACAAAGACGTATCCCTGTTCACTATGCCCAGAAGATGCGAGGACGTAAGCTTTATGGTGGTCAAGAAAGTCATCTGCCGCTAAAGCTTAACATGGCGGGAGTAATCCCTCCGATCTTTGCTTCCAGTATCATCCTTTTCCCTGCAACGCTAGGTGGGTGGTTTGGTTCGGCAGAGAATATGGGATGGCTTAAAGACATCGCTACTACGTTGTCTCCAGGTCAGCCTTTGTACATTCTTTTGTACGCGCTTGCGATTATCTTCTTCTGCTTCTTTTATACAGCGATTGTTTTCAATCCTGATGAAACGGCAGATAACCTGAGAAAATCCGGTGCCTACTTGCCTGGTATTCGTCCAGGTCCTCAAACTGCCCGTCATATTGATGGCATCATGGGTCGATTGACTCTTGCGGGTGCGATCTATATTACAGCCGTTTGTTTATTGCCAGAATTTTTGATTCTTTACTGGAATGTTCCTTTCTATTTCGGCGGAACATCATTGCTGATTATTGTGGTTGTCGTCATGGATTTCATGACACAGGTTCAAGCACATATGCAATCGACCCAGTATGAAGGCATGATGAAAAAAGCAAGATTAAAAGGAAAATAACTTAGCTAAGTTATTAATCTAGTAATTGATATGAAAAACCAGTATAATTTACCGTTTTTCAGTAGATGGATTTAAAGGGAGCGTCAAAATGGCTCGTATTGCCGGCGTAAACATTCCTGTTAACAAGCACGTTGTGATCGGTTTGACTTCAATCTACGGGATTGGACCAACAACTTCAAAAGCAATCTGTGCTGCCGTTAACTTGGATCCAACCACTAAAGTTAGAGAACTAACTGAAGATCAGTTGGAAGCACTTCGTTCTGAAGTAACAAAATACAAAATCGAAGGTGACCTACGCCGTGATGTTTCTATGAGCATCAAGCGTTTGATGGACATGGGATGTTACCGTGGTATTCGTCACCGTCGCAGTTTGCCTTTACGTGGTCAGCGTACCAAAACAAACGCTCGCACACGTAAAGGTCCTGTAAGACCTATTAAGAAATAACGCATAATTGCGAGAGTAGATATGGCAAAAGCAAATTCGCGTGTTAAGAAGAAAGTCAGACAGGTCGTAACGGATGCCGTTGCGCACGTTCATGCGACTTTCAATAATACCATCGTGACGATTACTGATCGTCAGGGTAACACTCTATGTTGGGCAACTTCTGGTGGAAGCGGCTTCCGCGGTTCACGTAAGAGCACTCCATTCGCTGCACAGGTTGCGGCTGAAAGAGCTGGACAGGTTGCGCACGAATACGGCGTTAAAAATATGGAAGTTATGGTTAAAGGTCCAGGACCTGGTCGTGACTCGGCTGTTCGCGGTTTACATAGTGCTGGTTTCAAGATTACGGCTATTGCTGACGTAACGCCAATTCCACACAATGGTTGCCGTCCACCTAAGAAACGTCGCGTTTAATATTTGAGGTAAACATGGCTAGATATATTGGACCTAAGTGTAAACTTGCACGTCGTGAAGGGACTGATCTATTTTTGAAAAGCGGTGTTCGTAGCATCGAATCAAAATGTAAAATTGATCAATTGCCTGGTGTTCACGGTGCAGCCCGTAAGCGTGTAACTGAATATGGTGTTCAGTTGCGTGAAAAACAAAAAGTACGTCGTATGTACGGTGTACTTGAGAAGAAATTCCGTCTTTACTACAAAGAAGCTGACCGCCGTAAAGGTTCAACGGGTGTTAACCTGCTGCAAATCCTTGAAAGTCGCTTGGATAACGTTGTTTACCGTATGGGATTCGCGGCGACACGTGCAGAAGCACGCCAGTTGGTTTCTCACAAAGCCATTATGGTTAACGGTCAAACCGTAAACATTCCTTCTTACGAAGTTTCTGCCGGTGACACTATCACGGTAAGAGAAAAAGCTCGCAACCAATCACGTATTGCCGCGGCGTTAGCATTGAGCTCGCAGTCTGGCACGGTTGGTTGGGTTGAAGTTGATGGCACTAAATTTGAAGGTGTCTTCAAAATGGTTCCTGACCGCTCTGACCTATCTGCGGATATTTCAGAAAACCTAATTGTTGAGCTTTACTCTAAGTAATATTCAAACGGAGATAACTTCTAATGCAAGAGATGTTAGAACAGCTGTTAACACCTCGTTTAGTGGATATTCAAAAACTGTCGCCGTTTCACAGCCGCGTGACGCTAGAGCCTCTTGAACGCGGTTTTGGCCACACGTTGGGAAATGCGCTGCGCCGTATTTTGTTATCTTCAATGCCAGGTGCTGCGATTGTTGAAGCTCAGATTGACGGTGTTCTGCACGAGTATTCTACAATCGAAGGCGTTAGAGAAGACGTATTGGAAATCCTTCTTAACCTTAAAGAGGTTTCTGTCAAGCTGAACGCAAAAAACAGCGCAGAATTGACTTTACACAAAAAGGGACCAGCAGTTGTTCGTGCATCAGATATTGAAGTTGATCATGATGTAGAAATTGCTAATCCTGACCACGTCATCGCGCATGTCAGCGAAGGCGCTGAGTTGAGCATGAAGTTGCGTGCTGAGACGGGTATCGGATACCGTCCAGCGCAGACAGAATCAGAATCCACTCAGATTGGTTCTTTGAAGTTGGATGCCAGCTTCAGCCCGGTACATACGGTTAGCTATGAAGTTCAGAACGCGCGTGTTGAGCAGCGTACTGACCTAGACAAGCTAATTATTGACGTGGTGACAGACGGTACGCTAGATCCTGAAAATGCGATCAAGCAAGCGGCAACCGTGTTGCATTATCAGCTGAATGCTTTTGTTGATCTGAAGCATAAAGAGGTTGCAGCACCTGCAGAAGAAGAAAACGAGTTTGACCCAATCTTCTTGCAGCCGGTTGACGATTTGGAATTGACTGTACGTTCAGCCAACTGTTTGAAAGCAGAGCAGATTTACTACATCGGTGATTTGGTACAACGTTCTGAAACACACCTACTGAAAACGCCTAACCTAGGTAAAAAATCTCTGCAAGAGATCAAAGACGTGCTGGCACAGCGCGGCCTAAGTTTGGGTACGAAATTAGAGAACTGGCCACCAGCAAGTTTGGTGAGCAAAGAGTCTATTTAATATAAGGAAGCTATCATGCGTCATGGTAAATCAGGTCGTAAGTTTAACCGTAATAGCTCTCACCGCAAGGCGATGTTCAAAAACATGTCTGCCTCACTATTTGAGCATGAAGTGATTCGTACTACGGTTCCAAAGGCTAAAGAATTGCGTACTATCGCAGAGCCTTTGATTACACTTGCTAAAACTGACAGTGTCCACAACCGTCGTATTGCTCAATCACGTTTGGGTGATAAGGCTGCGGTTGGCAAATTGTTCAATGAGCTTGGTCCACGTTACCAAGGTCGTCCAGGTGGATATATCCGCATCCTGAAATGCGGTTACCGTCCTGGTGACAATGCGCCAATGGCGATTGTTGAATTGGTTGACCGCCCTGCGGCGTCAACTGAATCAGCGGAATAAGCTGTTGCAAGTAAGAAAAGCCGGTCCTGACCGGCTTTTTTTATGCCTGCTACATAGTCACAAAGTTTTATGCCTATGATTGTCGATACCCATTGCCACCTCGATATGTTGACTCCTTTGAGTTTACATGCCGAAATCGATTCGGCAAGACGCTACCTCACTATGTCAACCGGTGTGCAGAACTGGCACACGGTGTCTAACTTGTGTGGCACTCACGCTAATGTGTTTGCGGCCTTGGGCATACATCCTTGGTTTGTCGCTTCTCAGCCTGCCGACGCAATTTCTTCTTTGCAGCGTTTGCTGGATCAAAATAGACCGACTGCATTAGGCGAGATCGGTTTGGATTTTTCTAGTGCGCACATCGCACAGCGGCACGAACAGTTGCGTGTATTTGAAGCGCAGCTTGTCTTGGCAAAGGAGTATGCCTTACCTGTCTCCCTGCATGTTATAAAGGCCCATGCACAGATGCTGGCCTTGTTAAAGCGTTACCGTCCGGCAGGCGTGGTACATAGTTTGGGGGCCAGTACTGAACTGGCACAACAGTATATTGATCTTGGGCTTAAAATTGGCGTCAACAGCCTCGTGGTGCGGGATAACGCCAGACGCTACCATCAACTGGTGACGCACTTTGGTGTCGAGGCGATTGTTCTTGAAAGCGATGCGCCAAATATCGTGCTACCTGGCGCAAAATCAGGTCATCTTTACGATATCGATGCCACCATCGCGCGTATCGCCCAGCTAAGCGGTATGCATAACGATGACGTCATTTCACTGACGGAGCATAATGCACAACAGATTTTTCATTTCAGTTAACGGGGTTTACGATGACAGCACTTTTTGAACGCAGCCTTCTGGTATTTGAACAGGCCGGTATCGATGCCTTGAAACAGTCGCACGTAATGATTGCCGGCGTCGGCGGTGTCGGCGGGTTTGTGATAGAGGCGTTGGCACGCGCCGGTGTGGGACGTCTCACGATAATCGACCATGATCAGGTCTCGCCGTCCAATCTGAACCGTCAGATCATCGCTTTGCATTCGACACAGGGACGCAACAAGGCCGAGGTGATGCGCGAGCGCATTGCCGATATTAATCCGGCGTGCATTGTGAACGTGCGCAAAGACTTTATCCGCCCGGAAGACATGGACACCTTGCTTGCAGACGATTTTGATTATGTGATTGATGCCATCGACAGTTTGAATTGTAAGGTTGCCTTGGTGGCAACGGCGGTTCAGAAGGGCTATAAGGTCGCCTCCAGTATGGGGGCTGGACGTCGTATCGATCCATCTAAAATTGCACTCGCCGATATTTCCCGCACACATGGCTGCGCCCTGGCTCGTAATATGCGCCAGCGCTTGAAAAAGCAGGGGATTCAAAAGGGAATCATGACCGTTTTTTCAACCGAATCGCCTAAAGAGCCGGGACCGATGGAGGAAATTTGTGGTGCGCGTGGCCGCGTGGTCAATGGTACGGCGAGTTATATGCCCGGCATTTTCGGTTTGATGCTGGCCGGTTATGTTATCCAGAAACTGGCAACGGCCGCCTGCCAACCGCAGTCAAATTAGTTCAATAGCGGGTAAAGCCCGTAGCGGTTGACCTCCTGAACGGCACGATCGATCGTGCCGTCTCGCTCAAAAAGACGGATTAAGGCGCGGATTTTCGGCCGGCTCTCTTTCAACGGCATCCCGGGTTGCAGCTCGTTGGAATAGAGGATTTTCAACAGGGTATAGTCCAGGCCGGTCAGGAATTCGATTTTGCTTTTATCGTTAGCAATGCTCGGATTCACCCAGTCGGAGTCGTTGGGCAGGCCCATAATCTGGGTGGACTCCTCGACGACACAGGTTGCCAGTAATCCGCGACTGACTACATGGTCAAGCGGCAGAATAATATTCGCATAGTCGATTGCGCCGGTATTATCGGTTTGGTAGTGCGCGATGCAATGGCTGTCACGCTCAAGCCCATTGGGGGCCTGTCGGGTATAGTGTTCGATATCTCTCTTGTACAGTTTATCCTGTGTGAGGACAATGGTGAGATTGGCATATTCACCCTTTTTCGCGCGTCTGATCGGGTGGCCGGTGATTCTGTGCAGATGCTCGAAATGGGCATCAAACATCCTTTCGGTCATGCGATTTTTGTTTTTGTAAGGTGTGTGGTATTCAAACTGGTACAGAATGGGCGCCTGCCACTTATGCAGGCGCATATCGGTTTGGCGGTATTCTTTTTTCAGCGCGATTTCAATAAAGGCACGCTCAACATAGAGCGGATTGCGCCAGTCAAGCAAGTTAATCTCGGCAGCTTGAATTGGCATTGAAACAGCGGTTAAAAAACTCAACAGGCCGGGTAGGCAGACGCGCTTTAAAGCGCCTTTGATCGGCTGGCACCCGGCCTGTTGAGTTTTTTTAGTGCCGTTTTTGAGCCTTAATCCGAACATGACAGCAGCTTCTTCAAGTAGTAACCGGTATGGGATTGCGGGGTCTTGGCAATCATTTCCGGCGTGCCGGTAGCGATAATCTCGCCGCCGCCGGAGCCGCCCTCAGGGCCAAGATCAACGATCCAGTCTGCCGTTTTAATCACGTCCAGATTATGTTCGATAATCACAATCGTGTTGCCCTGATCGCGCAGATGGCGGATGACCTGCAACAACAGATCGATATCGTGGAAATGCAAACCGGTGGTCGGCTCGTCCAGAATATACAGAGTATTGCCGGTATCGCGCTTGGAAAGTTCTTTGGCCAATTTGATGCGCTGCGCCTCGCCGCCCGATAGCGTCGTGGCGCTTTGGCCGAGTTTGATATAACCCAGCCCAACATCCATCAGGGTCTGCAGTTTGCGGGCAATCACCGGAATGGCGTCGAAGAAAGCGCGCGAATCCTCGACGGTCATCTCCAGAATTTCGTGGATGTTTTTGCCTTTGTACTCCACCTGCAGGGTCTCGCGGTTGTAACGCTGACCGTGGCAGACATCGCAGGGCACATACACATCCGGCAGGAAGTGCATCTCCACCTTGAGCACGCCGTCGCCTTGGCACGCCTCGCAGCGCCCGCCTTTGACGTTAAAGCTGAAACGTCCCGGCGTATAGCCGCGGGTGCGCGCTTCCGGCGTGGCGGCCATGAGTTCGCGGATCGGCGTAAACAGGCCGGTGTAGGTTGCCGGATTGGAGCGCGGCGTGCGCCCGATGGCGCTCTGGTCGATATTGACCGATTTATCGAAATATTGCATGCCCTCGACCTTGTCGTAGGGTGCCGTTTCCTGTTGCGCGCCGTTCAACACATTCGCGGCGATTTTGGAAAGGGTTTCGTTAATCAATGTAGATTTGCCTGAACCCGACACGCCGGTAATGCAAGTCAGCAATCCCGCCGGAATCTGCAAAGTGACGTTTTTAAGGTTGTTGCCGCGCGCTCCGTGAATGGTCAGCCACTTGTCTTTGGGTGCGGGCAGACGCTCGGCCGGCACGTCGATTTTGCGCGTACCTTTGAGGAACTGGCCGGTCAAGGATTGCGGATTGTCCATCACCTCCTGAGGCGTGCCTTGGGCCATAATGCGTCCGCCGTGAATGCCTGCGCCGGGGCCGATATCGAGCACGTAATCGGCGGCGCGGATGGCGTCCTCGTCATGCTCGACCACAATGACGGTGTTGCCCAAGTCACGCAGATGCGTCAGGGTCGCCAGCAGGCGGTCGTTGTCGCGCTGGTGCAGGCCGATGGAAGGCTCATCGAGCACATACATGACCCCTACCAGACCGGCGCCGATCTGGCTGGCCAGACGGATGCGCTGCGCTTCACCTCCGGACAGCGTTTCGGCGCTGCGATCCAGTGTCAGGTAGTTCAAGCCGACATTGACGAGGAAGCTCAGGCGGTCGTGAATCTCCTTGACAATTCTCTTGGCAATCTCGCCTTTGGAACCGCTCAGTTCGAGCGTACTGAAAAAGGCGTGCAATTCGTTGATGGGCAGGGCGGTCAGGCTGGGCAAGCTCTTGTCGGCAATATAAACATGGCGCGCGGCGGTGTTGAGGCGTGTGCCTTCGCAGGCCGGGCAAATGTGGGTCATGCGGTATTTATCGAGTTCGTCGCGCACGGTTTTGCTTTCGGTTTCGGCAAAACGGCGTTCCATATTGGGAATGACGCCCTCAAAGCGACGTACGTCGCTGTATTTGCCGTGCGGCAGGGGAATCTTCTTCGTGCCCGAACCGTGCAGAATGACCTTTTGAAATTCCGGGGTCAGCTCTTCCCATGGCGTTTCCACATCAAAACCGTAATGGTCGGCGACCGCTTTGAGAATGTCGTAATAGTATTTGTGGCGGCGGTCCCAGCCGCGGATGGCGCCACCGGCCAGGCTCAGTTCGGGATGGGTGATGACCTTGCTGGCATCAAAACTCTCCTTAACCCCCAAGCCATCACAGCTTGGGCAGGCGCCGTGCGGGTTGTTGAAGGAAAAGATGCGCGGTTCCAGTTCCGATACGGAATAGCCGCAGTGCGGGCAGGAGAACTTTTCCGAGAACAGCAGTTCAAAATCGTCCTCGTCGTCCATCGGCAAGACCATGGCAATCCCATCGGAAAGGCGCAGTGCGGTTTCAAAGGATTCGGCCAGACGCTGCTTGAGGTCGTCGCGCACCTTGAAACGGTCAACAATCACTTCGATATCGTGTTTCTTGTTTTTGTCGAGGGTAATGGTGCCGTCCAGCTCGCGCACTTCGCCGTCAATGCGAGCGCGGATGAAACCCTGCGCCTGCAGTTCGTCGAGCAGCTGATGGTGTTCGCCTTTTTTGCCGCGGATCACCGGCGAGATCAGCAGGCATTTGCTGCCTTCCGGCAAGCTCAGGGTGCGGTCCACCATCTGGCTGACGGTCTGCGCTTCGAGGTCGCAGCCGTGCGTCGGGCAACGCGGTGTGCCGGTGCGTGCATACAGCAGGCGCAGATAGTCATAGATTTCGGTGACGGTGCCAACGGTGGAGCGCGGGTTGTGCGAGGTGGATTTCTGCTCGATGGAGATGGCCGGCGACAGACCTTCGATGTGATCGACATCCGGCTTTTCCATAACCGACAGAAATTGGCGTGCGTAGGCGGAGAGCGATTCCACATAACGGCGTTGGCCTTCGGCGTAGATGGTGTCGAAGGCCAGCGACGACTTGCCGGAACCCGACAGGCCGGTAATCACGATCAGCTTGTCGCGCGGCAGGCTGACATCGATGTTTTTAAGGTTGTGGGTACGCGCCCCTTGAATCACAATCTTTTCTAGCATGGGCCACCGTGGCAGTTAAAAAACGGTTAAAAAATGAATAAAGCATTATAACAATTTAAACAGCGTTGGCTTAAGTGCTGGCCGGTTATTGGGTTTTTACCAAAGGCAAACGAAGTGTGCCGCTGATCTCCACGCGGATTTCCGATTCGCCGACTTCCATGACCGGTTCGGCGCTCTCAGCCATGGCGCGGCTGGCGAGCATATAGGGTGGATTGTGGATGGGCTGCACCCCATTGGTTTGAATGCGGGTCTCAACCAGTTCGTAACTTGGCGCTTTAAAGCCTTGGGCAATCTGCGAAGCGCGATCCTGATAAGTCTGCATGGCCTCGGCAATCAGTCTTTTCTGGGCTTGATGGCGTAGTGTTTCGGAGATGCTGAAGCGCGTGGATTGATAGGTCAGCAGTTTTTCCAGTTTGCCTAATAAACTCGGCAGGCCGGGTAGGTCTTGGGTGGTCAGCGTCAGTGTCTGTTGGCCGCGCCAGTGCTGAACGACCCTCTGCTTGTTGTACACCGGGTTGACGCTGTACGGGCCGCTTTGGGTTTTAATCTGTTTGAGCGGTTTGATCAGTTTGATGGCCGCCTGCATCTGGCGGTTGATCTGCTGTGAAACCACTTCGGCGCTGACCGACTCGGCAATGGCCTGCAATACAATCTGTGCGGTATCGTTTTGCAGGGTGTCGCTCTGGCTGATGCTGAAATGCACCTGATGGTGGGTTGCTTCTTCCGCTTGGGCGCTTAAAGTGAACAGGCCGGTCGCGCAGGCCATCAGAGGGATCAGTATTATCGTGGTAAGGCGAGAACTTTTCATGGACACTCCTGAAGCTGAAGGGATGTGTTGGCGTTGAAATTCAATTATAGTCTGAAGCTTTTGGAGGAGTGTTATAATCGCCCTATTAATTTTGTGAGGCTTTTTAGCCGCTTTACTAGCCTTGGATTACGCCGAGGATGATTACAGGATTTGTTGTATGTCATTACCGTCACCCGTCACCATGAGTTCAATGGAGAAGCGCGCGGCCTTCTCTGTGGCCGGAATTTTCTCGACCCGCATGCTCGGGCTGTTTATGATTTTTCCGGTGTTTGCGCTGTTTGCCGAAGCGGAGTTTGCCAATATCACCGGTACGCAGATTGGTATCGCCATCGGGATTTACGGTTTGACGCAGGCGCTGTTGCAGATTCCTTATGGCATGCTATCCGACAAATTCGGGCGCAAGCCGCTGATTATCGCCGGCATGGTGGTGTTTATGATCGGCTCGATTGTCTGTGCTTTGGCTGATTCGATCGAGATGATGATTATCGGCCGGGCGTTGCAGGGCATGGGGGCGGTCGCTGCGGTGCTGATGGCCACGGTGGCTGATCTTGTGACCGAGCAGTTCCGCTTGCGCGCCATGTCGATTGTCGGCATGACCATCGGTCTGTCATTCACCCTGTCGCTGATTGCCGGGCCTGTTTTGGCTGCGTGGGTCGGGGTGCGCGGTATTTTTTGGGCAACAGCGCTGCTCGCGATTATCGGCATGTTATTGGTGCTGTTTGCGGTGCCTAAAATCGAAAAGCAGGTGTTTCAGCGTGAAGCCGAAACCGATCCGAGCCAGTTCGGCGCGATTTTGAAAAACGCCCAGTTATTGCGTTTGGATTTGGGGGTGTTTGTATTGCACGCCACGCTGACGGCGATGTTTGTGGCGCTGCCGTTGGCGTTGCGTGACGGTGCCGGTCTGGACAGTTTGAGCCACTGGGAGATCTATCTGCCGGTGATGCTGTTGTCGTTTGCCTTGATGGTGCCGTTTATTATCCAGGCGGAAAGCCGCGGGCGCATGAAATCGGTTTTTGTGGGGGCGATTGCCACGGTGACCTTGATGCAATTGGCGTTTATGAATTTTCATGAAGGCTTCTGGACGTTGTTTGTGCTGCTGCTGATTTTCTTTACCGCCTTTAACCTGCTCGAGGCTTCGCTGCCGTCGCTGGTGGTGAAACTGGCACCGGCCGACAAGAAAGGCACGGCCAGCGGCGTCTACTCCACCAGCCAGTTTATGGGCGCTGCGCTGGGTGGTTTTTTCGGTGGATATTTTTATCACCATTATGGTTATAATGGGGTCTTTATGTTTACGACCGCGATCGGTTTAGTGTGGTTGGCTGCGGCCGCTACCATGCAGAAACCGTTGCCGTTGAGCATCGCCTCGGTGCCGGTCGGGCCTGTGTCGGCTGATGAGGTCGAAAGCCTGCAGGAGCAGCTGTTGGCATACGATGGAATTTATGAAGTGGTCATTCTGCCCGAGGAGCAGCGAGCTTACTTCAAGGTGGATCGTAAAGTGTTGAATGAGGAAGCCTTGATTCGTTATATCGAGCAAAGCAAGGCGGTCGTTTAGTCGTATCCGGTATCGAGAGTTTGAAGAGAGAAGAGAGTCATTATGCGTGGTGTGAATAAAGTAATATTGGTGGGAACCCTGGGGCGTGATCCGGAAGTCAAATACGCGGCTAACGGCAATGCCATTGCTAACCTGAGCGTGGCGACCAGTGAACAGTGGAACGACAAGGCGACCGGACAGAAGCAGGAAAAGACCGAATGGCACCGTGTAGTCATTTTCGGCAAATTGGCGGAGATTGCCGGCCAGTATCTGACCAAAGGCTCACAGGTCTATCTGGAAGGCAAGTTGCAGACGCGCAAATGGCAGGATCAGGCGTCAGGCCAGGATCGTTACAGTACCGAAGTGGTGATTGATGCGAGTGGCAGCATGCAGATGCTGGGCGGTCGTTCCGGCGGTGATACAGCGTTTGACAACAGCGGTT
Organism: Thiotrichales bacterium; assembly: GCA_014763835.1. Lineage (GTDB taxonomy): Bacteria > Pseudomonadota > Gammaproteobacteria > Thiomicrospirales > Thiomicrospiraceae > Thiomicrorhabdus. The sequence continues at coordinate 193 of JACXUQ010000003.1, read as the reverse complement.
TCGGTGGTCAGCAAGCTATGAACCAGAACCCGATGGGCGGCATGAACGCCGGCATGGGCAATAATTTCCAGCAAGGCGGTTTTGGCGGTGGCATGAATCAGAACAATATGCAGCAACGTCCGCAGGGTGCAATGCAGCAGCCTATGGGCAATAATGGCATGGGCGGCAGAACCGCCCCGATGGGGCAGCCGCA
>JACXUQ010000052.1 GCA_014763835.1 Thiotrichales bacterium | reverse complement strand
TATGGGGCGGCGGCCTGTTTGGGCGTCGCGGCACTTTCGGATTGGCCTTGTTTTTCGGTGCCTTGCCCGATCTGGTCTCGTTCGGTTTATGGCTGCCCGTGCATATGTTGGCTAACGGTTTTCATTTGGGCAAGCCTGAACTGGCCGTTATTCCGGAATGGGTAAGCATCAGCTACAACATTCCCATAGCCTGATTGTGGCGTTTGCGGCGATTGTTCTGGTCGCTCTGTGGCGCAAAATCTGGATCGTGCGGATGCTGGCATGGCCTTTCCATATTTTGCTGGATATGCCGTTTCACAGGCGGAGTTTTTTCCCACGCAGATTTTCTGGCCAGCCTCGCCTTGGGTTTACGACGGCGTGGCCTGGAGCAATCCTTGGGTTTGGTATTCGAATCTTGCGGGTTTGTTGGTAGTTTATGGCTGGCGCTGGAGACGTGGGGATTTCAGGCGCCTCCACAGCGGCGCTTCGTAATAAGATCTTTTAATGAGAAAACACGGGGAACAGCCGTGTTTGAATAACAGGTGGGGCATAGAGGGAGAATGCAGATGAATGTCAATTTCGAAATCCCTTTCCGTTTATATGCAAGAGTCGCCGGATTCTTGTACTTGATCATTATTATCTGCGGTATAGGCAGCGAAGTTTTTATCCGTTCCAATCTTGTTGTCAGCGGCGATGCGACGATAACAGCCGCCAATATTCTCGCGTCCCCTGCGTTGTTTAGACTTGGGTTTGCTGCCGATCTGGTCATGTTGTTATGCGATGTGGCAATTGCTGTTTTGTTTTATGTGTTGTTCAAACCGGTAAGCAGCACCTTGGCCTTGATGGCGGCAATGTTCAGGTTAACGCAGGCCGCGATATTGGGAGGAAACCTACTCAATTATTATGCGGCTTCGTTGATTTTGAATGCCGGTGGCGCATTGGAAGGATTGAGCGGTGTGCATCTGAACCAGTTAGCTTCGTTGTTCTTGCAGTTACACAGCCTGGGTTATGATTTAGGCTTATTCTTCTTTGGTATTTCCTGTTTGATTCTCGGTTATTTAGTCGTCAGGTCCGGTTATTTTCCGCCGCTTTTAGGGTACGGGCTGACAGCGGCGGGGGTGGTTTATCTAATCGGCGGTTTTGTGCGTTTTGTGCTGCCGGAGTGGGTGGATATGGTTACACCTTGGTATGCTGTACCCTTATTGACAGAGTTGATGTTCTGTCTGTACCTGTTGGTTATTGGCGTAAGAACAGAGCACTCGGTGCGCTCTCATGCGAACCGATAATCCTGTTTTATTCCACTTCCTGTATTTTTTATCTTATTGACTACACCAATTGACTAAAATGACCTCTCCCAAAGCGGGGTGGCCCGGCAGAGAGACAAGCATGTGAAATATGAATTGGTAGTACTAGGCAGTGGAGCGGGCGGATCGGCCGTGTATGATAATTTGCCGAGCAGTAGTTTTATGCTGATGGTGGATCAAAAACCGTTCTGCCTGGTGGATTTGGGGTTGGGTGTCGGCAAGCAGGTCATCGAGATTTTCGGCCATTTTCCCAAGCGGGTGATTGTCTTGGCGATGGTCAACTACACGACGGCGATGTTTTTGTTTGCCAGCGTTTATCAGTTGATAGGGCATTTCAGCGATGTTCCGGCTTATCTTGCCGTTTGGGGGGCATTGATTCAGTCGCTGCAAACCCAGTTTGCGCTAGGCGCACCATTTGAACCGGCGGATGCGCAAACCTGGTGGTTGATGACAAGCCACGGCATTTTCTGTTTTACCTTTGGCACCATCGTCATTTCGCTGTTTGTATCACTGTTGAATGTGAAGCCGTTACGCGCCTGAGGTTTTGGCGTTTTAAAAACTCAACAGGCCGGGGCAGGCTGATTTTGTAGCAATCGTGGCAAAGCCTGAATTGAATCGATCAGCTTGGCCTGTTCAGGCAAATGCACCAGATCGGCCGGCTTGAACTTGCCGGTTTTGACCAGACAGGCCTGTAAACCGGCCCGCAAGGCGCCCTGAATATCGCCGACCACATCATCGCCCACCATCAGACACTCGTTCGGCTGACAGCCGGTTGATTGCACCACTTCGGCAAAAAAGCGTGCGTCGGGTTTGCCCATAATAATTGCCTGCGTGCCGCTGGCCCATTCCAGCGCGTGGATAAAGGCGCCGGAATCGAGTTGCAGACCCGCATGGTCCATAAAATATTTGTTTTTGCCGATGCCTATCAATGGAAAGCCTTGTTCCAACAGCTGAAACGCGCGGTTGAGGTTGGCGTAGTTCAACCCCGCCTGCGCATCACCGAGCAAAACGCAGTTGGGAGATTCGCTCTGCAGGTCGGCAAATTCCGGCAGCAGATTGGGATGCAGAATGCAAAACGGTTTTAAATTGTTTGCCTGCAGATAGTGTCTGGCGGCTTGCGGGGCGGTAAACAGTTCCGCCTCGTTCAGTTCAAACCCCATGGAGCGCAGCATCTCGTAAATTTGATGATGCGATTTTGTGGCCGTATTGGAAACAAAACGCACCACATAACCCTGGTTGTGCAGCCATTGCAGCGTCTCTACGGCGCCCGTAATGACACGCTCGCCCTCGTGCAAGACACCGCTCAAGTCGAGCAGTACGGCTTTGATTGGCAGGGCGGGAAAGTGGAGCATACATTGTTCACCTTGAGGGATAAGATTCGATTTTAAGGGATATTGGCAGGCTAGCAAACGGCTCAGGCACAATTTTTTGGAAAGTGCTTTTTATCAGGGATGCGGAATGTTATGTTTGAAGCGTACATCTTAAGAAGAGGACGGAGCCGTGCAATCGATCAGAATCGCTTTTTTCAGCACCACCAAAACAGACAAACGGGTTTTTCAGGCACATCTGCATGACTTGCCGATTGAGTTGACCTTCTTTGACGAACATCTTAGCGAACGCACTGTGCCTTTGGCGCAAGGGTTTGACGGCGTCTGCGTATTCGTCAACGACCTGCTCTCCGGCGGTGTGCTTGAACAGTTGGCGGAATACGGCGTGCGTCTGGTCGCTTTGCGCTGTGCCGGTTTTAATAACGTGGATATGCAGATGGCTCAGCATCTGAAGATGACGGTACTGCGTGTGCCGGCCTATTCGCCGATGGCGGTGGCCGAACATGCCGTTGCACTGATGTTGACCCTTAACCGCAAAACCCATAAAGCCTATAACCGCGTGCGCGACGGCAACTTCACCCTGGAAGGGCTGCTGGGGTTTGACATGTGCCACAAAACCGCCGGCATTGTCGGTACCGGTCGAATCGGCCGGCAACTGGTGCCGATTCTCAAAGGTTTCGGCATGCATATTCTGGCGTACGATCCTTACCCGAGCAATCTGCTGGAGCAGTCCGGTGTGCAGTATGTCGAGCTGGAGGAGCTCTATGCCAAGGCCGACATCATCAGTCTGCATGTGCCTTTGACGCCTTCCAGCAAACACATGATCGGCATGGATGCGCTCGACAAGATGAAAGAGGGTGTGATGCTGATCAACACCAGCCGTGGCGGCCTGCTGGATACCGAAGCGGTGATTGCCGCGCTCAAATCGCGCAAACTCGGCTATTTGGGGATTGATGTGTACGAACAGGAAGACAACCTGTTTTTTGAGGACCACTCCGAAGAGATTATCGAAGACGATATTTTCGAGCGTTTGGTGACCTTCCCGAATGTGCTGGTCACCGCTCACCAGGCGTTCTTTACCCAGGAGGCGTTGAACAATATCGCCGAAATCACCTTAGCCAATATTATCGATTTTGTTGAAGACAATATCAAAACCTGCAATCAGGTGGTGTGCGAGTGACTTTCCCGAAAACGGCTCAAAAACGATCCAAGAAAACTCAACAGGCCGGGTCCGAGGACTCTGTTTCGATGTCATCAAACAGCGACAGCACCACAATGCCATCTGCCTGCAAACGCCATTGTACGTCAAATTCGTAAAGCTTGATGCCAAAGCGTTCGCGTTTGTCGATACTGCCGAAATAGGCCGGACGCGGATTGTGCGTCAGGCTGGTTTCAATCAAGCGGCGCAGCTGCGGATAACGCTGTTGGGCCTGTTGTAATTGTGCTTGTGCCTGTTCGCTAAACACCACCTTAAGGGGGTCGCCTTGCGGCGCCTCGGCGGCAAATCCGCCGCGCGCTTGTGGCAAACTGTCGGCATAGGGCAGATAGGGTTTGATGTCGATCACCGGCGTTTGATCGAGCAGATCCAGCCCGGAAACCTCCAATAAGAGTTTACCGTTTTCTTTGCGCCAGCCGTGGTACCCCAGTACCGACAGGCCGATGGCATTGGGGCGGTAGGGCGAGCGCGTGGCAAACACCCCTTGGCGTTTCGCCCCCAAGCGCGGCGGGCGCACGGTGGGTCGCCACGCTTCAACCGGTTTCATCGCTTCATGAAAGACAAACACGACCCAGATATGGCTGAAACCGTCCAATCCCTGTAAGGCTTCCTGCCGGTTCCACGGCGGCAAGAGTGCGATCTGGCCGATATTGCCCTCAATCAGTCCGGGCTGGCGCGGAATGCCGAACTTTTCCTTGAACGGGCTGTGTACCGTGCCGATGCGATGAAAATGAAAAGCATTGAGGTCGGATGTGTTCATATGAGGTATTTGTTGGTCGTGAGCGGTAATTTACAAAGAGTTTTGCTATTCTAACAAAATCATTGCAAAACCCTGTATTCAATGGAGAAGGAACGATTATGAAACAGATGTGGCGTGTGGGCGTAGGCGTATTATTGGCATTGGGGCTGTCGGCCTGCAGTTTTATTGAGGTCAGCGAAAGCGCCGAAGCGGTCAAGCTGGCAACTTATGACGAAGTTACTCACTGCAAGAAACTGGGTTTCACGCGTACGCAAGTGTTGTCCAAGATCGGGTTTATCGAACGTAATGAGCAGACCATGACGGCAGAACTGGCCGATTTGGCGCGTAACGAGGCGGTTGCGATGGGCGGGGATACCATTGTGCCGCAAGCGCCCGTTGAGGATGGCAAAATGGTGTTTGATATTTACCGCTGCCGTTGAATTTTGAGGCGTTTGGCGTTTTAAAACTCAACAGGCCGGCTATAGGATTATAGGGTTAAGATTCAAGGAGCGAATAGGATGCGTGTATTACGACAAACAATATTAATTACCTTGCTGGCCGTGCAAGGCGCGGCATGGGCGGAAGATGTGGTGGACGAGAAAAATATCGGCATGGAACTGGCGCGTGATCTGGCATCGGAAGCGATTTTGGCGTGCCGCGAAAGCGGCTATTCGGTGAGTGCCGTGGTGGTCGACAAGCATGGCAATCAGCGGGTGGCGCTGCGCGACGATTTTGCCAGCAAATTTACGTTGCAAATTGCCGAAGAAAAGGCCAATGCCACCATTATGTCCGGATTGAAGTCGGGCGATTTCCGTGCGCAGCGCGGTGATATCCGTCCGGAGTTAAACCACGTTGACGGCATTCTGATGATGGTCGGGGGCGTGCCGATTGTCAGCGGCGGAGCACGTATCGGCGCCATCGGCGTCAGCGGTGCGCCGGGCGGCGAAAAGGATGAGGCCTGTGCGCTGAAAGCGCTGAGCAATCTGGAAGAGCGCTTGGCCTTTTGAAGTAGTGTTGTTAAAAGAAAAAGCCCTCGGATGAGGGCTTTTTTATGGCGTTCAGCCGGGCTGGATTATTTGGCCGGGCCATTATAGGTGAGTTGCACCAGTACGCCGAAGTGGGGGTGGTCGATATAGTGCAGCTGCCCCGGACGAATTTTGCGCGATTCTTCCAGTTTAAAACGCCAGGTATCAGGAATCACGCCGGCCGGATCCAATTTTTCGTGGGCGATAAACTCGTCTTTGATGCGGCCGGGAATGCGGCGTTCCAGTTCCAGATCGAAATCGACGTGGGCATAGCGGCTCTTGTAGAGTTTAACCGTGCCGGTCAGCAGCGATCCGCTGTTGGCGTCGCTACCGTTATCGATCCACAATTTCGGCATTTGCACATCGTCCAAGGTATTTTGCGACCAGGCCTGATGGAAAAGAATGCGGTAGCCGCGCTGCGGGGTGAGTTTGGCTGCTTCGTCATTCAGGGAAAATGCCACCTTTTTTACCGCCATGCTTTTGTTGCCGACAAGAGGGCTTTCAAGCGTGCCGTTTAGCAGGTCTTGCAGGTTCAGGGTGTTTTCAATGATCGGTGACTCAACCTCTTCCGGCCAGTATTCTTCCGCCCAGCTTTTCAAAGCAAAGGTTTCAAAAACAATGACTTCCAGCGTATAGTTAGGAATTTCCTCATCTGTTTGCGCCTGTACGGGCAGTACGCTAGTCAGCAGAAAAACGAACGCAAGACGTTTAAAAAAATTCAACAGGCCGGGTGTTTTTGAGGCGGTGTGCTGCATGAAAAAGCGTTCCCTACAAATGATGGTTACGAATGGTTGGCAATCGAGCGGATCATCAATTCGATGGCCGCAATGCGCGCTTGCATGGTTGGCATTGTATCGAAAAACTTCAACTCGGTCTGGCCTTTTAGCACGTAGTGCTTGGGATACGCCTGAATGAGCTGGATGAGTTTCAGCGGGTCGATATTAGGTTGCGAATTGAACTGCACGCGAATCATTGCCTCACTGGCATCCAGCTTGGTAATGCCGACCGGTTCAATCAGCAGTTTGACCTGCGTCACCGCAAACAGGTTTTTGACCTGTTCGGGCAGCAGGCCGAAGCGGTCGATCATCTCCACTTCCAGCTCGTGCAGCGCCGTCTCATCCGTCGCGCCGGCAATGCGTTTGTAGAACACCAGGCGGGTGTGGATGTCGGGCAGATAGTCTTCGGGAATCAGCGCAGGCACGCCGAGGTCGACTTCCGAACCGGTGTGCAGTGACACATTGAGCTCGGGCTGTTTGCCCGATTTCAATGCTTTGACGGCGCGTTCCAGCAGTTCGCTGTAGAGGCCAAAACCTATCTCCTGAATCTGCCCCGATTGGCCGTCGCCAAGCAGTTCGCCGGCGCCGCGGATTTCCAGATCGTGGCTCGCCAGCATAAAACCCGCCCCCAGCGTATCGTGCTTGGCAATCGCCGCAAGACGCTTTTCCGCATCGGCCGTCAGCAACGATTTGCCACTGTGGAACAGGTAGGCGTAGGCGCGGTGGTGCGACCGGCCGACGCGGCCGCGCAACTGGTGCAGCTGCGCCAGACCGAACTTGTCGGCACGGTGAATCAGAATGGTGTTGGCGGTGGGGATGTCGATACCGGTTTCGATAATCGTGGTACACACGAGGATATTGAAACGGCGATGGTAGAAGTTTTCCATCACCGTTTCTAGCTCGCGCTCGTTCATCTGCCCGTGGGCGAAATCGACCTTGGCCTCGGGAATCAGCGTTTGCACCTCTTCGACCATTTGCTCGATCTTGTCGACATTGTTGTAGAGCAAATAAATCTGCCCGCCGCGGCGGATTTCGCGCAGACAGGCTTCGCGCACCACATCGTCGTTCCACTCCTGCACAAAGGTCTGCACCGCCAGACGTTTGGCGGGTGGCGTGGCGATAATGGAGAGATCACGCAGGTCGTTCATAGCCATATTCAGGGTACGCGGAATCGGCGTGGCGGTCATGGTCAGTACGTCGACCTCGGCACGCAGTTTCTTGAGCTGCTCTTTCTGGCGTACGCCGAAACGGTGTTCTTCGTCGATGATAATCAGGCCGAGATGGCTGTATTCGACATCTTTTTGAATCAGCTTGTGGGTGCCGATGACGATGTCGACTTTACCTTCTTTCAAATCGGCAAGAATCTGCTTTTGCTCTTTGGCT
>JACXUQ010000446.1 GCA_014763835.1 Thiotrichales bacterium | reverse complement strand
ATGGTGACGGCCATCCGTCATATCGAGCTGGCTCTTGGCAGTGGTGAAAAAACGGCTTCGAATTCTGAGAAACAGAATAAAGCGGTGGCGCGCAAACGTATTGTTGCTAAGCGGGCCATCGCTTGCGGGGAGTTTTTTTCGGAAGAGAATCTGACATTAAAGCGCAGTGACCACGGGCGTTTTGCCGAGCAGTGGGACAGGGTGCTTGGTCAGACAGCGGATCGCGATTATGTCATGGGTGAGGGCATTGACGGGGATGCCTAAGAAGATTGCGGTGGTCACCGGCACGCGTGCCGAATACGGCCTTCTTTGGGGCGTGTTGCAGGAGATTGAAGCGCATCCTGATTTGCAGCTGCAGCTCATCGTCAGTGCGGCACATCTGTCTGCCAAACATGGCATGACCATCAATCAGATCAAAGAGGATGGCTTTGCGATCGCCGCCGAGGTGGCGCTGCTGGAGGACAATGACGGTGACGATGATTTGGCCGTGGCGCGCGCGGTGAGTCGCGGTGTCGCCGGCTTTGCGGAAGCGTATGCACGTTTGCAGCCCGATGTGGTCTTGGTATTGGGCGACCGTTACGAGATTCTGGCTGCCGCGCAGGCCGCATTGCTGCTACATATTCCGCTGGCGCATATCCATGGCGGCGAGGTCACCGAAGGCGCGATGGACGAGGCGATCCGTCACGCCATTTCCAAAATGGCGACATTGCATTTTGCAGCGGCGGAACCGTACCGCCAGCGTTTGCTACGTATGGGGGAGATGCCGGAGCGGGTTTTTAACGTAGGCGCCCCAGGACTGGATGTTATCCACCGTTTGAAGTTGATGAGCCGCGAAACATTGCAGCAGGAGCTGGATATGGCATTGGCGTCGCCGCTGTTTTTGGTGACCTATCATCCGGTCACCTGGGGAAACACTTCGGGTACGGAATCCGTCGAGGCATTGTTTGCGGCGTTGGAAAAGTTTAACGGGGCAACCGTCATCTGGACCGGTGCTAATGCCGATGCCGAAGGCGACCGGATTAACGCCGCTGTTGCCGATTGGGCAGCACACACACCGCTCAAGGTAAAATACGTTACCTCGCTTGGGTCCTTGCGTTATTTGAGTTTGATGGCGGTGTGCGACGCGGTGGTCGGCAACTCCTCCAGTGGCATTATTGAAGCGCCGGCACTGGGCGTGGCCACCGTCAATATCGGGCCGCGCCAGCAAGGGCGTTTGCGCGCGCCTTCGATTATCGATTGTGCAGAAGACGTTGATTCGATTTCCAAAGCACTTGAAACGGCGTTAAGTG
>JACXUQ010000445.1 GCA_014763835.1 Thiotrichales bacterium | reverse complement strand
AGCTAATAGCTCGCTATTAGCAAGTTTTTCAACAAAAATCAGGCTATTTTTAACCATTTTTATTCGTGTAGCCATCTCGTGCAAAGCTCTCTAATAGACATTTTCAACGCCGAAACGCGAGGCTTCTAGGTAGAGCGTTTGCCGTTGGGATTGGGGCGCATGGTCAACAGCGCCTCCACCTCATGCTGGCTGTAACCGCGCTCAAAAGCAAACCGTGCCAGCCGGCTGGCGCGGGGCTGCAACTCCTCGACCGTCATGCCGTTCTCGATCGCCTCTTCCAGATAGTCCGAGAGCATTTCCAAGGTATTGTGCTCCAACTCATCGGGGTCCACGCCGCGCTCCTGCAAGCGCTTCAGATTCAAGTCAAAACACGCCACCAGCTCGCGGGCTTTCAGCGTATTTTTGATATTGATGACTTCATGCATCGCCACCCCCTTGCTCGGTTTTTCTGCGCAACACATAACGCGGCGCAGAACGGCTCAACGCCTCCCAGTTTTCGCGTTCGCTATCGGGACGAAACGGCTCAGGCTCGTCATCCGGCCAGGGCACCTGCACCCATTCGTAACCAAACCAACCTGCGATCCAATTCATCAGACGCAACAGCATCGCATCGCCTTACTGACGCACCGTGCGCGAAAGTTCGAACTCATCCTCGAAATTGGAACGGTAGGGGTTAATATCCAACCCGCCGCGGCGTACATAACGCGCGTAAACCGTGAGTTTTTGCGGTTTGCATTGACGCATGATATCCGTGAAAACCCGTTCCACACACTGCTCATGGAATTCATTGTGCTCGCGGAAGGAGATCAGGTATTTGAGCAGGTTTTCATGGTTGATCTGCGGTCCTTCATAACGGATCACAATCGACCCCCAATCGGGCTGGCCGGTCACCAGGCAGTTGGACTTGAGCAGATGGCTGTTCAAGGTTTCCTCAACCACCTCGGCCTCCACCGTCAATAACTCCGGTCTAACCTGATAGGTGTCCACCTCGATGTCCAGATCATCGAGATTCTCCCCCGGCAACTGGCCGATCAGCATCTCGTCGCCATTGAGGCTACGTACATCAACCTGCACCTCGCCGCCGCAAGCCGCAGAAAGGTCCTTGACCCACAAATCCTCGACCTCCTGCTGCGAACTGAAACAGGTGCCGTTGAACGAGTTCAGATAGAGCTTGAACGACTTGGACTCGATCAGATTCGGCGAATCCGCCGGAAAGGCGAATTCCGCAATCACCGCCACCGGCTTGCCTTTGGCATTCAACCAGGAAACCTCGTAAGCAGTCCAGATATCCAA
>JACXUQ010000444.1 GCA_014763835.1 Thiotrichales bacterium | reverse complement strand
GCGCATTTTATTATGGATTATCTGAAAACCAATGCCCCGTTCTGGAAGAAAGAAACGCTTCCGGATGGGAGTGAGCGCTGGGTTGACGCACGCATCAGCGACAAGGAAGCCGAGCAGCGCTGGGCATGATCAGTGCACACACCAAACTTTACCTACACTAATCTGTCTTCCCCACGCATGCGTGGGGTTTTTTTGAGTAAGCCCTATGAAAACATTCGACGAAGCCCTCTATGCCCTGCTTTCCGACGTGCAGGTCACCACCAAAACCGAAACCATTAATGTGGCCGATGGCTTGCTGCGTATTCTGGCCGAAGACATTGTGTCGCAGGTTAATGTGCCGCCGCATGATAACAGCCAGATGGACGGTTATGCGCTGCACAGCTACGATCTGGAACACGCCAACACCTTCGCGGTAAGCCAGCGCATTGCCGCCGGTACAATCGGAACAGAACTGCAACCCGGCACGCTGGCACGTATCTTTACCGGCGCACCGATTCCGCCGGGCGCCAATCAGGTGGCATTCAAGTGTACCAGCCCTTAAAAATTGCGACTTTCACCACCGGCGACGAACTGCTGGAACCCGGTGAAAATCCGCAAGAAGGCAAAATCTACAATGCTAACCGTTATACTCTCAGCGGTCTGATTCCTCAACTCGGCTTTGAACTGATTGATCTGGGGCGTGTTGCCGATACGTTGGATGCCACCATCGAAGCGATGAAAAATGCGGCAGCCATCGCCGATGTGGTCATGACCACCGGCGGGGTGTCGGTCGGCGAGGAAGACCATATCAAACCTGCTTTGGAATCCCTGGGCGAAATGCATATGTGGAAGGTCAAAATGAAGCCCGGCAAGCCGATCGCCTATGGCAAAATCGGGGTGGAAAAAGGCAAGGTGCCGTTTATCGGTCTGCCCGGCAATCCGGTCTCCGCGTTTGCCACCTACAAGCTGTTTGCCCGCCCCTATTTGATGAAAATGCAGGGTGCGACTGAGCTGAGTAGCCGCCCGATCTGGCTGAAAGCCGATTTTAATTGGCCAACGGCCAACTTCCGCCGTGAATTCCTGCGCGCACGACTCGTTAATAAGCGCCAAGAAACGGTGGTGGAAATCTTCCCGCATCAGGGGTCCGGTGTGTTGATGTCGGCCTCCTGGGCGGAAGGTTTTGCGGTGATTCCGGAAGACACCATCATCAAGCGGGGCGATAAAATTGCCTTTTACCCATTCAGCACTTTTGTTTGATTTAGGAACCGATATGGCAAACGAATTGACGCATTTAGATGAAAAAGGCCAGGCGCGCATGGTCGATGTTGGCGACAAGGCGCATACTCAGCGTGAAGCGACCGCCTGCGCCACCATCTACATGCAACCGGAAACCTTGCAGATGATTGTCGAAGGCAAGCATAAAAAGGGCGATGTCATGGCCACCGCGCGCATTGCCGGCATTATGGCCGCCAAGCGCACCCCCGATCTGATCCCGATGTGCCATCCGCTGATGATTACCTCCGTCAAGGTCGAACTGATTCCCGATATGGAACGCAGCTGTGTGGATATTTCCGCCACCTGCAAAACCGTCGGTCAAACCGGTATTGAAATCGAGGCCTTAACCGCCGCGTCGATTGCAGCGCTGACGTTGTACGATATGTGCAAAGCGGTGGATCGCGGCATGGTGATCGATCAGGTCAAACTGCTCGAGAAAAAAGGCGGTAAATCCGGCCATTGGCAACGTCAGGGCGACGAAGTTTAAGCCCGAAAATGGCGGCCGAAAAAACTCAACAGGCCGGGTGCGAGGGTTGGTGCGTCTATCTGTTACGCTGCGCCGA
>JACXUQ010000443.1 GCA_014763835.1 Thiotrichales bacterium | reverse complement strand
ATGGATCGCGGCGCCAAGAGCGTGTCGGCCTATGTGGTTCATGCGGTATTGTCCGGTCCGGCGGTTGAAAATATTAAAAACTCCGTATTGAAAGAGTTGGTGGTCACCGATTCGATTCCGGCCACGGCGGAAGCGATGGCGTGCGAAAAAATCCGCCGCGTGAGCATTGCCAATATTCTGGGTGAAACGATCCGCCGCGTTCACCAGGAAGAGTCAGTAACGGCATTGATGATGCATTAATCTGATACAAATTTGTTTAAAGCGCCCCTTTTTAGGGGCGTTTTTGTTTGCGGATGAAAATACCCGGCCTGTTGACTTTTTGAAAGATGATTTTCACGAAGCGTTTGAAAGTGCTGGTAAAAAACTGATTTTTGGGTATAATGCCCGCTTTCCTTGTGTTTGGTCGCGAACGCAAGCCTTATCAATTTGAGAAACCCTTTGAATTCAATAGGTTTGGTTTCTCGCTATTGGAGATTATGACATGAGCCAAAATTGGACAGCAGAAATCCGCACGAACGAAGGGAAAGGTGCGAGCCGCCGCCTTCGTCGTGAGGGTAAAGTACCCGCTATCATCTATGGTGCCGACAAAGACGCCGTTTCTGTAACTTTCTCAGCTAACTTTGTGAAGCACGCGTTGGAAAACGTGGATAACTTCAACAGTGTTTTGACTGTAGATGTACAAGGTGGTCAAACTGAGAGCTGTGTTGTTAAAGACATCCAGCGTCATCCAGCAACCAATGAAGTTGCGCACATCGACCTGCAGCGCGCAAGCGATAAAGGCATGATCACTAAGCGCGTCCCTCTGAACTTCGTTGGTAAAGCGGTAGCGCCTGGTGTGAAGATGGGTGGTATGATGACATTCTTGCAACAGACTGTTGAAATCCGTTGTTTGGCAAAAGACTTGCCAACTGCGATCACGGTTGACGTTTCTGCTATGGAAGCGGGTTCAAGCATGCGTCTGTCTGAGTTGACTTTGCCAGCGGGTGTTATCATCACTGCGTTGACACACGGCAACTCTGACTACGACCAAGCGGTTGTAAACATCAGCAAGCCAAAACGTAAATAATCGAATCGGTGGCCTGGCCACCGGAATGATTTATCGAGAGCCGGCGTATGTCATCTGTTCAACTTATTGTAGGCCTGGGAAATCCGGGCGCACAGTACGAGCAGACTCGACATAACGCCGGTTTTTGGTTTGTGGAGGAAGTAGCGCGGCAGTATGGTGCGGTATTTCGTCCAGAAAGCAAATTCTCAGGTGAAGTTGCCCGTATTCAGGCGGGTGGCCGTGATTGCTGGCTGCT
>JACXUQ010000442.1 GCA_014763835.1 Thiotrichales bacterium | reverse complement strand
CACTGTATAAAAGCGAGTAACGAGTGAAATCTAACTGATTGACTGAGAAGTGACTGGTAAAATGGGGCGAACGACGGGGATCGAACCCGCGACAACAGGAATCACAATCCTGGGCTCTACCAACTGAGCTACGTCCGCCATAGTAGGGTGATGAATGTAACATGAAATGGCGAGCCCAGGAGGAATCGAACCCCCAACCCACGCCTTAGAAGGGCGTTGCTCTATCCAGTTGAGCTATGGGCCCTTAACATGTATAGTTGCCAACCAGTAGGTTACTGGCCGGCGGAATTTGGTCGGAGTGGAGGGATTCGAACCCCCGACCACCTGTACCCAAAACAGGTGCGCTACCAAGCTGCGCTACACTCCGTAAAAGATGTGCGTATTGTATAGACGGCACCGGTAGCTGTCAACAAGCATTCATTAAAAAAATCGAAAATTTCGCGTTTTTTTTAAACCCTCCTGGCCGACCGATTCTAAGTGTTTGATTCTTCATTTTAGGGCACGCAATCCCCCTATTTTAAAAGGTCCATTTTGCTCTGTTTTTTTAAAAATCGGGTATCATAGGCTTTTTGTTTTGACCTTAATGCGGGAGAAATTTTATGTCGGCTAAGATTCTTGACGGCAAAGCCATTGCAGAAGAACTGCGCGAATCCATTAAACAGGAAGTTGAAAAACAAGTCGCACAGGGTAAAAACCCGCCGGGGCTAGCCGTGATTATGGTCGGCGAAGACCCGGCCTCTCAAGTTTATGTGCGTAATAAAAAACTCGCCTGTCAGAAAGCCGGCTTTAAAGATGTCTCCGAAGTGCTTCCCGCAGAGACCTCTCAAGAAGAGGTTTTGGCTTTGATCGACAAGCTGAATGCCGACGACACGGTTCACGGCATTATCGTTCAGCTGCCTGTACCGAAGCATATCGATCCTGAAGCGATTATCGAACGCATCCACCCTTGCAAGGACGTCGACGGTTTCCACCCCTATAATGTCGGGCGCTTGGCTACCCGTATGCCGCAACTGGCACCCTGCACGCCTCACGGTGTGATGACCATGCTGGCAAAAACCGGCATTCCATTGCGCGGTTTGAATGCCGTGGTCGTGGGTGCCTCGAATATCGTGGGCGTTCCGATGGCACTTGAGCTGTTAAATGAGCGTGCGACGGTGACTATTTGCCACAGCGCCACCAAAGATTTGCCACAAAAGGTCTCCGAAGCCGATCTGGTCGTGGTCGGTGTCGGCATTCCTGAAATGGTCAAAGGCGACTGGATCAAACCCGGCGCGATTGTGATTGACGTAGGCATTAACCGC
>JACXUQ010000051.1 GCA_014763835.1 Thiotrichales bacterium | reverse complement strand
AATTTTAGCCGCCTCAAACGCGTGTTTGGCTTCTTTAATAAAGCGCAATGCCTCGTCAGGATGGGTCAATTGCAAGGTTTTCTGCGGAAAGGCAAGCAGAATGCTGTATTGGCCTAAAGCGCCTTTGGCGACACTTTCCAATAGAAACGGATAACGCTCCGCATTGAACTGGTGCAATTTGGACAAATCGACGGCTTTGGCAGAAAGCGGCCTGTCCGAAAAACAAACAGGCCGTGTCACCACAGCCTGCATGTCGATAGAAGAGTTTCTATCCATATAAGCTCTCAATAGCTAATCGAACTTAGATTTTGCCCAATACCAGAGTCGCGTTGGTACCGCCAAAACCGAATGAGTTGGACAGTGCAAAATCGACCTTGGCATCACGTGCTTCGTTGGCCACGTAATCCAAGTCACAGCCCTCTTCCGGGTTTTCCAGGTTAATCGTCGGCGGCAATTTCTGTTCCGCAATCGCCAACGCAGTAAACACCGCTTCCATCGCACCTGCCGCACCTAACGCGTGACCGGTCATCGACTTGGTTGAACTCATCGCCAGCTTGTAAGCGTGATCGCCAAAGGTCGATTTGACCGCCATGGTTTCGCAGACATCCCCCGCCGGTGTCGAAGTACCATGCGCGTTGATGTAGTTGATTTTCCCCGGATCCAGTTGGGCATTGCGCAAGGCCGTAACCATGCAGCGCGCCGCACCTTCACCACCGGCTGCCGGCAGCGTCATATGATAGGCGTCGCCGCTCATGCCAAAACCGAGCACTTCCGCATAGATTTTGGCGCCGCGTGCCTTGGCGTGCTCATACTCTTCCAACACCACCGCGCCGGCACCGTCACTCAAAACAAAACCGTCGCGGTCCTTGTCCCACGGACGGCTTGCCGCCTGGGGATTGTCATTGCGGGTCGACAGCGCACGCGCGGCAGCAAAACCGCCCAAGCCTAACTCTGTAGTTGCATATTCGGCACCGCCGGCAATCATCACATCGGCATCGCCGTACTGAATCATACGCGCCGCATCGCCGATACTGTGCGTACCGGTGGCACAAGCCGTACCGATCGCCATATTCGGCCCTTTAAAACCGCACATAATCGACAGGTTGCCGGAGATCATATTGATAATCGCACTGGGTACGAGAAACGGCGAAATACGGCGAGGACCGCCGTTAAGCATGGTGTTGTGCTGGGTTTCAATGGAACCGATGCCACCGATGCCGGAACCGATCGATACGCCGATGCGTGTGGCATTTTCTTCGGTGACCTCGAGTCCGCTGTCACGGAATGCCTGAAGACCCGCCGCAATACCGTAATGGATAAACGGATCCATTTTTTTGGTCTCTTTTGCCGGAATATACTCAGTCGCGTCAAAGCCTTTTAACACACCACCAAACTTCACCGAAAAAGCCTCAGTATCAAATTTGGTCAGATAATCGATTCCGCTCTTGCCTGCCAACAAGTTGTTCCAGGTCTCGCCTACATTCAGTCCCACAGGTGTCAATACACCCAAACCGGTAATCACCACACGACGCTTAGTCAAAACGCATCCTCACAGTTGAATTTTATTTGAGAATTTTGCACGAGCGGGGCGCTAAAGAAAAATGTGGAAAAACTTAACTGATTCAGGCGAAAAAAGCAGCTAATAGCTAGCTATTAGCAATTTTTTTAACGCAAAGCAGGCAAGTTTTAACCATTTTTATTCGTGCATCCACCTCGTGCAAAGTTCTCACTTATAAAAAAAGCCGTAAAAACGGCTTTTCGTCTAATCCGATTGGATCAGTAATTACGCATCCAAGTTAGCTTCGATGTATGCTTTAGCTTGTGCCAAAGTAGAGATTTTCTCAGCTTCTTCGTCAGGGATTTCGCAATCAAATTCTTCTTCCAACGCCATTACCAACTCAACAGTGTCTAGAGAATCCGCACCCAAATCATCTACGAATGATGCATCAGGAGTAACTTGATCTTCTTCTACACCCAATTGCTCAACAACAATTTTCTTTACGCGTTCTTCAATACTGCTCATGGAATTCTCCAGTCTTTTTATATGAGGTTTAAAAAAATAGGTTTTAAATAATTTGTCGTATTTTCGCTCTTACCGCAGCGATTATCAAGTTTTAATCGCGTTTTTTGCGGTACGGATTTTATCCGCTTCAAACCGAGTCCAAATAGCGCTTTTAAATCATATACATGCCGCCGTTCACATTCAGCGTCTGGCCGGTAATATAGGACCCGCCCTCGCCCGCCAGGAAGGTCACAGCCTTGGCAATATCTTCCGGCTGACCTAAACGATTAAGCGGAATCTGCGTTGTCAAAGCGGCGCGCTGCTCTTCAGGCAATGCACGCGTCATATCGGTATCGATAAAGCCCGGAGCAATGGTATTGACGGTAATGTTACGCGTTCCCACTTCACGTGCCAGAGATTTGCTGAAACCGATAATGCCGGCTTTAGCCGCCGCGTAGTTGGTTTGACCGGCATTACCCATCACACCGACAACTGATGCGATATTGATAATACGACCGCCCTTGGCTTTCATCATGCCGCGCAGACACGCTTTACTCATACGGTAAACCGAGTTCAGATTGGTCTGGATAATATCGTCCCACTCTTCATCTTTCATACGCATTAACAAGTTGTCACGTGTAATACCGGCGTTATTTACCAGAATCGTCGGAACACCAAATTCCTGAGTGATCTGTTCCAATACTTCACCAATCATCTCAACACTGGTGACGTTCAGGCATTTGCCCGTGCCTTTGGCACCGGCTTCAGCCAAATAATCGCTGATGCTTTGTGCCCCTGATTCAGACGTTGCCGTTCCGATAACGATGGCCCCCTGCGCCGCCAGATCCAGCGCGATCGCCTTTCCAATTCCTCGACTCGCACCGGTAACCAATGCAACCTGTCCTGTCAACATAAGCTTATTCCTTCACTCTATCCGTTGAATTGCAACTATTCTATAAAGTTGCCAGCGCTTTTTCCAGCGTCTCATTGTCGTACACAGTATGCACCGGCATCTTGCGGTCAATACGGCGATTCAATCCCATCAGGACTTTACCCGGCCCCAACTCATAAAGATCAGTTACGCCTTGCACCTGCATCGCCTGCACGGTTTTAACCCACTGAACCGGACGGTACAGCTGCTCAACCAGCGCTCTTTTGATTTCATCCGCGTTGCTTGAAACTGCAACGTTCACGTTGTGTAAAACAGGCACCTGCGCATTCGCAAACGTCATGCCGGCCAACTTCTCGGCAAGCGCGTCTGCTGCCGGCTTCATCAACGAGCAGTGTGACGGTACGCTGACCGCCAACGGAACCACCTTGGTAGCGCCCGCATCGGTCATGGCCTGCATCGCCGCATCCACCGCCGCCTTCTCACCGGCAATAACCACCTGGCCTGGCGAGTTGAAGTTAACCGCTTCAACCACACCCGCAACCTGGGCACAGACCGCGACCACTTGCTCATCCTCAAGGCCCAAAACCGCGGCCATCGCGCCTTGACCGGCAGGCACGGCATTCTGCATCAAACGACCACGCTCGGCTACCAACTCAATCCCCTGCGCCAATGTCATCACACCACTGGCCACCAAGGCGGTATATTCACCCAACGAGTGTCCCGCCATATAAGCTGGCGCCCACGCTGCTTTTGCCAGCATGCTACGGTAAACGGCGATGCCGGCAGCCAACATCGCAGGCTGCGTCACGTCCGTTTGATTCAGTCGACCTTCCTGATCGTTTTGAACCACATTCCACAGGTCATAGCCCAATACGTCAGAGGCCTCTTTAAAAACTTCATTCACCTGCGGATTCGCCTGAGCCAAATCGCTCAACATGCCAACCGACTGCGAACCTTGTCCTGGAAAAACAAATGCGTATGCCATAAAAAACTTCCTAACAAATTCCTAAAAACGCAAAGGCACGATACGCTGATCGTGCCCTTGTCTACAGACTTAAAACTTGATGAGCGCCGAGCCCCAGGTGAACCCGCCGCCAAACGCTTCCATCAGCACCATCTGACCGCGCTGGATACGGCCGTCACGTACGGCTTCATCCAACGCCAGCGGTACGGACGCACTTGAGGTGTTGGCGTGCTTGTTGACCGTAACAACCGTCTGGTCGTCACGCAGTTTCAATTTCTTGGCCGTGGCGCTGATAATGCGCAAATTGGCCTGATGCGGCACCAACCAATCCAGGTCTTCCTGCTTGAGTCCATTGGCCTCCAAGGTTTCACCGGCAATACGGCTCAGCGTATTGACCGCCACCTTGAACACTTCATTGCCCTTCATCGCCATAGTGCGTTCCGCCAGCTCGTCTGTTTGCGGCAACTTGGAAGGGCCCGACGGCACATGCAATAACTCTTCATACTGGCCGTCAGCGTGGATATGCGTGGAAAGAATCCCCGCCTCAGCAGAGGCCTCCAGCACCACCGCACCGGCACCGTCACCGAACAACACGCAGGTATTGCGGTCTTCCCAGTTGGTGATGCGAGACAGGGTTTCCGCCCCAACCACCAAAGCGCGTTTGGCCATGCCGGTTTTAACAAACTGGTCAGCGACACTCAACGCATAAACAAATCCGGAACACACCGCCTGCACGTCAAAGGCGGGGCAACCGTGAATGTTCAAACGCTGCTGCAGTAAACAAGCAGTACTCGGGAAAATCTTATCAGGGGTAGTCGTCGCCAAAACGATAAGGTCGATGGAACTGGGATCGATCCCGGCCATCTCAATCGCTTTAAGGGAGGCTTGTTCCGCCAGATCACAGGTGGTCTGTCCATCGGCGGCAATATGACGCTGTTCGATACCGGTTCTTTCGCGAATCCATTCATCACTGGTTTCAACCATCTTTTCGAGGTCAAAGTTGGTCAGGATTTTTTCAGGCAGGTAGCCACCGGTTCCGATAATGCGACTGTAGATTTTTTGACTCATAAGAAACTGTTTCTTCTATTTCATCCGCAACACTGAGTACATTGCAAACTTATTCTTGATCCTCGACTGCTTTCATAAAAAAGCATGTCAGACCGCATTCAATCAGCCTGACGGGCGTTCTGATGTTTAATCAACTGGGAGACTTCGGCCGAAATCAATGCCGGCACATTTTTGGTCACTTCCAAGCGCGCTTCGGCGATCGCATGCAAAAACGAAAACTGATCGGCGCCACCATGGCTTTTAATCACAATCTTTTGCAAGCCCAAAAGCGATGCACCATTATAACGGCGCGGATCGACTTTGTCTTTGAAAGCACGCAACACTGGATACGCCAACAGACCAACCAGTTTGGTGAGGAGATTCTTATTAAAGGCGTTTTTCAGATAGAAGGAAATCATTTTAGCCACGCCTTCGCTCGCCTTGAGGGCAATATTGCCATCAAAACCATCGCAAGCGATAACGTCGGTATTGCCTTTGTAAATATCATCCCCTTCCACATAACCGATATAGTTTATCTGGGTATTCTGCAGAATCTGGTGGGCATCCTTGATGCGCTGATGACCCTTGATCTCCTCTTCGCCGATATTCAATAAACCGACACGGGGATTAGGATTGTCATCCACAGCTCTCGCCAATACCGCCCCCATCACAGCGAACTGTGCCAGAGTTTCGCCATCCACACCGACGTTCGCGCCCAAATCCAGCACATGCACATGCCCTTTCATCGTCGGCATGGAAGTACAGATCGCAGGACGATCGATATCTGGAAGCGTTTTCAGGACAAACTTGGCCACCGCCATCAAGGCACCGGTATTCCCCGCACTGACGCAGGCGTGCGCGACATCATCCTTGACTAAATTCAAGGCGATACGCATCGAAGACTGGCGTTTGTTTCGCAAAGCCTTAGACGGCAAGTCATCCATTTCAACGACCTGGTCAGCGTGCTCTACGGTAATACGGGAGGCATCGTATTGATGCTTGGACAGTTCAACATTGATCAGGTCCGCTTTGCCGACCAAAATAATGTGAATATCTGTGAATTTGGACAGAGCGTCCAGTGAAGCTGGGACGGTGACCGAAATACCATGGTCACCGCCCATTGCGTCTATTGCAATATTGATACTCAAGACAAATTAGCCTTTATCTTGAACAACTTTTTTACCTTTGTAGTAACCATCAGCCGTTACATGGTGACGACGGTGAACTTCACCTGAAGTTGCATCAACAGTCAAAGTTGGTGCAGTCAGAGCATCGTGTGAACGACGCATATCACGTCTTGAAGGGCTCTTACGGTTCTGTTGAACAGCCATGTCTATCTCCTAATTTTTAAAAATCTACTTCTTTAATCCTTGCAAGATTGCAAAGGGATTAGGCTTCTGAGCACTGTTGCTATCGGCTTCAGCCTCATCGGCAATTACTGCATTATCCTCGACGGAATCTTCGGTATTTTCATACCCGATTGAGCTGCCGGGCTTCACGGGCGCCAGCGGAACGCATAACAGCAACTCCTCTTCAACCCATT
The DNA here is from genome assembly GCA_014763835.1 of Thiotrichales bacterium. GTDB lineage: Bacteria > Pseudomonadota > Gammaproteobacteria > Thiomicrospirales > Thiomicrospiraceae > Thiomicrorhabdus. Next base: position 1,375 of record JACXUQ010000051.1, on the reverse strand, counting down.
CAGGAAGAGAAACCTTCTCTTCCATCAACTCAAAGATTTCAACATCGTTTGGAATCTCGTCCACCAGCGCCGATCCCTCGACCAACACCCCTTTGATTTCCGATTTAACAGGATGATCAAAGGTTTCCAAAGAACGCTGACACTGCAGGTTCAGACTGGTTTCCAATCTCATGACAAAGGCCGGCAATTTCAGCGCTTTATCATAAAAAAAATCCAACTCAACGATCACTTCGCGATCATGGTCTAACACGAGCTCTTTCAGGCGCTTGAAACGCCCTTGATTGACTCGCGCCCTAATATGTTTATTATGGTTAACCAGATTAAGCGGATCGATCAATTCGGGAAGCTTTTCAAACATAGCGGCGAATCATACTCCCATCGCTTGATTAAGTCAAAAAAAACACGCGTTTTTTGCATTTTTTCTTTCCCGGAAGAAAAAACAGTAAATATTCCTTAAAACAAAGAGATACTCGCCATTTTCCGCAACCGAAACTCTATATTATTGATACCGTAACAGTTATGCAATCCATCCAATCAAAAAGCCAGCTTCCCCCTATTGTTTTGGGCTCTTCTTCCGCCTTTCGCAAACAGCTGCTGCAAAAACTGCAACTGCCGTTTTCGCAGTTCGCACCGGACATTGACGAAACCCCGCTGCCGGATGAAACGCCACTGGCCATGATCGAACGATTATCGCAACTCAAAGCCGAAGCCGTAGCCAGGCAGTTTCCCGACTCCATTATTATCGCTTCTGACCAGTGCGCCGTATTTGCCAATCAACCGATCGGCAAACCGCACACTCACGAGAACGCGGTTAAACAACTGCAACGTTTCAGCGGCCACAGCGTGCTATTTTACACCGGCCTGGTGGTTTTCGACCCTGTCGCACAAAAATATTATCAACGCCTCGATACCACCGAAGTTTGCTTCAGAAAACTGGAGCCGACCACCATCGAAAACTACCTGCGTGCCGAACACCCCTACAACTGCGCCGGCAGTTTCAAATCGGAAGGTTTAGGCATCACCCTGTTTGAACGCATCAACAGCCAAGACCCCAATGCGTTGATCGGGCTGCCGCTAATCGAACTGACCGACATTTTCAGAGAGATGGGCATTATTCTGCCACTGGCCGACTGAAGCACTCATCACTCTCAGACCCGGCCTGTTGAGTTTTTCTGGCGCGTTTTTTGAAAAACTAAACGCGCTGCACCAGCCAGGCATGCAGCTGATGCAGATTTTCAAAGGTCGCCAACGGATTAAACGCCTGCAGTGCCTCCGACTCATGCACGCCATGCGTTAAAGCGACACGATCCATATTAATATTGTGTGCCATCTCCATATCAAACGTGGTATCCCCGACCATCAAGGCATGCTCCAG
>JACXUQ010000050.1 GCA_014763835.1 Thiotrichales bacterium | reverse complement strand
TTAACCGAATCTACCTTAACCGAATCAATAGGCGATTGAGAAATTATGGATCCTAAACTGTTAGAAATTCTGGTTTGTCCGGTCAGTAAAACCAAACTGATTTACGATAAAACCACACAAGAGTTAATCTCGACGGCGGCCAATCTGGCATATCCGGTGCGCGACGGCATTCCGATTCTGCTGGAAGATGAAGCGCGTCAGATTAGCGCCGAAGAAGCTGAAAAATACCGCGCCCAAAAGGCGTAATCGACTTTTTTGAATGGGTGTTGTGTAGATGGCCTTTAGTGTGATTATTCCGGCGCGTTTTGAATCGAGTCGTCTGGCGGGCAAGCCGTTGATGGAGATTCATGGTAAGCCCATGGTGCAATGGACCTGGTTGCAGGCCAAAAAGTCGGGGGCGGAGCGTATTATTATCGCCACCGAATCGCAAGAGGTGCAGGCCGTTTGCGAGGCGTTCGGCGCGGAAGTCTGTTTGACCGGCGGCCATCACCAGTCGGGCACGGAGCGTATTGCCGAGGTCATCGATCTGGCGCATATCGGCGGTGACGAGATTATCGTCAATGTACAAGGCGACGAACCGATGCTGCCGCCGGAACTGATCCATCAGGTGGCCGACGGGCTGCGCGATCATCCGGAAATCTCCATGGCGACGCTGTGCGAACCGATCCACGACATCGAAACCCTGTTTGATCCCAATGCGGTCAAGGTCAGCCGTGATATCGCCAACCGCGCCATCAATTTCAGCCGCGCGCCGCTGCCGTGGTCGCGCGACACCTTCAATAAAGAGCCCAAAACCCTGCCAGCCAACTGGGATTACAAACGCCATATCGGCCTTTACGCCTACCGCGCGGGCTTTGTGAAACAGTATGTGGCCTGGCCGGAATGTGCGCTGGAGCAGGTCGAAAAACTCGAACAGCTGCGGGTGTTGTGGCACGGTGAGAAAATCCTGGTGCTGGACGCCTTGTGTGAGGCGGGGGTCGGCGTCGATACGCTGGCCGATCTGGAGCGCGTACGCCGCTTGATGGCACCTAAATAAAGCGGTCTTATGCTTAAATACTTGTCGCTCGCCGCCATTGCCTATTTCTTTTACTGGTTGATTAAACACAAACTGCGCCTGCGCAAGCTCGCGCAGCAGGGCATTGTGGTCGAGCAAAAAGGCCTGCGTCCGGTGACCTTGCTGAGCATTGTTATGCTGGTCATGTATGTCGGCTATATGATCTATTTCTTTCTCACCGATCCGGCCGGGCACTAGGGATGGTCGAATTCATCCTCGGTGGCGCCCGTTCTGGTAAAAGCCGTTTTGCCGAACAGCGCGCCGCACAATCCGAACAGGCCGGGTCACAGGTCATTTACGTGGCCACCGCCGCCAGCACCCTGCCGAATGGCGAGGCGGATGCGGAGATGCTTAAACGAATCCTTAAACATCAGCAGGATCGTCCTTCACACTGGCAAACGGTGGAAACGCCGTTGACGCTTGCCGATACCTTAAGCCGATACAACCATCCCGACAGTTGTGTACTGGTCGATTGCCTGACCTTATGGACGTTGAATCTGCTCGAAAACGACTGTCTGCAAACTGAACAGGCCGGGTTATTGGAAATTCTGCCCAACTTTCAAGGCAGGCTGATTCTGGTCAGTAATGAGATTGGTCTGGGCGTGGTGCCGCTTGGCGAATTCACGCGTCGCTTTGTCGATGAACTCGGACGGCTGCATCAACAAGTCGCCCAACTCAGCGACCGGGTGACCTTTATGGCCGCCGGCTTGCCGATGACCTTAAAAGAGCCTGTCTAACCCAACATTCACCGTTAAACAAAGGAAAACTATGAAAACACTTTTGAAAACACTTTGCCAAACCTCCATGCAAGCTGCCGTAGCGCGCCAAGCCAGTCTGACCAAGCCGGCCGGTTCTCTCGGGCGTTTGGAGGAGATGGCCATCTGGTTGGCAGGGTGTCAGGGCAGGGTTTGTCCAAAGATTGAACGGCCCTGGATTTCGGTGTTTGCCGCTGACCACGGCGTGACCGAGGAGGGGGTGTCGGCTTTTCCGGCGGTAGTGACGCAGGAGATGGTCAAGAACTTTGCCGCCGGCGGTGCGGCGATTACCGTGTTGGCGCGTGAAAACGGCGCGCAATTTGAAGTGGTGGATGTCGGCGTTTTTAACGACGTTGCCCCTTTGCCGAGTCTGATTTCGGCACGCGTGGCGGCCGGTTCGAGCAATTTCAAACTGCAACCGGCGATGACAGAAGCGCAGTTGCAAGCCGCTTTAACGGCCGGTGAAGCGGCGGTCGAACGCGCGTTAGCGGCCGGTGCCGATCTGTTTATCGGTGGTGAGATGGGCATCGGCAATACCACCGCAGCGGCGGCCATGATTAGCCGACTATGCAATGCGCCGCTTGAAACCATTGTCGGCCATGGTACCGGCATCAATGACGAACAGAAACAGCATAAAACCAAGGTGATTCAAACCGCACTGGATTTGCATCGGGCGGCTATGACCGATGCAATGAGTGTATTGCAGCATATTGGCGGCCTTGAAATTGCGGCACTGACGGGAGCGTATTTGCACTGCGCCCGTCACGGCTTGCCGATGGTAATCGACGGTGTGATTAGTTGTGCCGCCGCCTTGGTGGCCTGTAAAGTTGCACCGAAAGCCAAAGCGTGGATGGTCTTCGCTCATCAGTCGGTGGAACCGGCGCAGCAGGCGGTATTTTCCGATTTAGCGGTTGACCCCTTGATTGACCTGCAAATGCGTTTGGGCGAGGGCAGTGGCGCGGCGCTGGCGATTCCGTTAATCAAACTGGCTTGCGCGCTGCATGCACAGATGGCGACGTTTGAACAGGCCGGGGTGTCGGGTGCGGATTGAGCTGCTGCGCCACGGCGAGTGCGCCGATAATGCCTGGCTGCGCGGCCGGACCGATAGCGCGTTGAGTCAAACGGGCTGGGCACAGATGCAGTCGGCTTGGCCGGCATCTGTACCGTGCCGCCTGATTTCCTCCCCATTGGGGCGTTGCGCCGAATTTGTCCGCACGCAGACCCGGCCTGTTGAGTTTTCTGAGCGCATTTTTTTCGACCCGGCCTGGCAAGAACGCGATTTCGGTGTTTGGGACGGGTTGTCTTATGAGGCAGTGCAAACGCAGTTTCCGGAACCGTTGCAAGCCTATCTGCAAGACCCTTTTGGTAGCGAGATTCCCGGCGCGGAGTCCTATGCGGCCTTTAAGCAGCGCATACTGACGGCTTGGCAACACACGATTCAGCAGGCTTTGGCGGATAAGGTCGATACCCTGTTAATTGTGACCCACGGCGGCCCGATGCGTTTGGTATTGCAGGCAGTATTGGGCATGGACGAGGCTTCTTTGTTTCAGGTGCATATCGGTTACGGTTGCCGACTCCGTTTTGAGGTGACGGCCACGCCGCAAGGCCCGTTTTGCCAGTTGCGGGAGATCGTTCAAGCCGTGCATTTTGGGGGACAACCGTAATGAAATCCTTTTGGCTCGCCTGGCAGTTTCTAACGCGTTTGCCCGCCCCGAGTTATGCCGAGGTATCCGCGAAAGAATCGGGCGCCTCGCTGGTTTATTATCCGCTGGTGGGATTAATCATCGGCTTGCTGTTATGGGCATTGGCGCAACTGACGCTGTGGTTGCCGGCTAATCTGGTGGCCGGACTGGTGCTGGCTTTTTGGGTGTGGGTGAGCGGCGGCTTGCATCTGGACGGGCTGGCGGATAGCGCCGATGCCTGGCTCGGTTCGCATGGCGACAAAGCGCGTGCGCTGAACATTATGCATGACAGCCGTATCGGCAGTGGCGGGGCGATTGCCATCGCGTTGATATTGTTATTGAAATGGATTGCGTTGACGGAGTTGTTGAGCGCCGACTTGAGTTGGGTGCTGTTGCTGGTGCCATTTTGGGGGCGGATTGCTGCACTGGCGCTGTTACTGACCACCCCCTATGTGAGCGCGGGCATTGCCAGTGAGATGGTGCAACATCAACCCCAGCGCATGATGGGGCTGTGGGTGATGGCTGGTCTGGGGGCGATATTCTGGAGTGCCCAAATCTGGGGACTGCTGTTGCTGGCAGGCTGGGTGGCGTGCCGGGTGTGGTCGCAAAAACTGCTGGGCGGGTTGAATGGCGACCTATTGGGCGCCTCGATTGAAATTACCGAATTGCTGGTGATGATCGCCCTGATTGGGTTCTATTTTAATCTTTAGTCGATAGGCTTGACGCGCGTTGTCCAAAAGTTCGCACAGCGGTGTCAAGGCGTGAATAAAACGCTCGGTGGGGCGTTGGTAGAGGTTGTTGTTGAGCAGGTGAATCTGTTTGTTGTGGATGGCCGTGACCTGCGGCATGGCTTGCCAATCGCTTAACCAGGCCTGTTGAAAAGCGCGCTGTCCGCCAAGCAGAATAACCTGCGGGTTGCGGCTGATAATGGCTTCCAGATTGACCTGGCCGGTGAGTGCGGGCAGGTCGGCAAAAATATTGCGTGCGCCGCAAAGCGCCAATCCCTGGCTGATAAACTGCCGGCCGTTCATGGTGATAAACGGCTTGTTCCAGATTTGGTAAAACACGCTCACTGGCGTTTTCTGCTGATAACGTTCGCGCAGGGTTTGCAGCTCTTTGCGTAATGCCGCCGCTTTTGCGTGCGCGATTATTTCTGTACCCGCCAGTTCGCCTAGTTTGGCAATCAACGCCGGAATGTCTTCCAAACTTTCGACTTCACTTTCATAAACAGGTAAGCCCAACGCTTGCAGGCGTTCGCTGTCCTGCACGCGGTTGCCGGAACGCCAGGTCAGGATCAGATCAGGCTTGAGGGCGATAATCGCTTCCAGATTAATGGCGTTGTAACTGCCCACCTGCGGCAGTTGCAGGGCGGCTTCGGGGTAATCCGAATAATTGACCACGCCCACCAGTTTGTCGCCGGCACCGGCAGAGTAGAGCATTTCAGTCAGATGCGGGGCCAGACTGATAATACGTTGCGCCGGCGCGGCCTGAACCGTTGCGGACAGCGCCGATAACAGCAGCGCAAGGCCGCTTAAAAATCGTTTCATAGGGTCTCTCCGGTGAGTAGCACGGCTGCCAGTGCGGCAATAAGACCGAGCATAATGAGCCAATCAAGGCGGTTACGGGTTTGTAAGGAACGCAAAACGTTATCGCTTGAGATCGTTTCAGGCGCATTGGCAGAACCAAAATAAGGCTTATTATGCCATTGTCCGAAATAACGGGTCGGGCCGCCGAGTTTGACGTGAATCGCCAAGGCCATGGCGGTAATCGGATGGCCCGCATTCGGGCTGGCGTGCAGGCGGCCTTGCGGATAAAAACGCCAGAACTGCCACTGGCCGTGTAACAGCATAATCAATATGGCGCTAAGGCGCGCCGGCAGCCAGTTGGCGGCATCGTCAAGCCGGGCCGCGACTTTGCCGAAACGCTCATAACGTTCAGTACGGTAGCCGACCATCGAATCGAGCGTGTTGATCGCTTTGTAAAGCACCATGCCGGGCAGGCCGAACAGTAACAGATAAAACAGCGGCGCGATATAGCCGTCGGAGAGGTTTTCGGCATAGGTTTCAATACCTGCCTTGTAGCAGTCGCTTTGGCTTAAATCGGCGGTGTCGCGGCTCACCAGCATCGCCACGGCAGCGTTGGGGTTATCGCTGGTTATCAGCGCCTTGACTGAATCGTGCAGCATGCGGTGCGCCAGCAGCGTCGAAGCGATCAATGCGCTTAATGCCAAATTCAAACCGTCCGCGAGGTGATTTAATCCCCAAAGTCCCCCCTGTGTCACGGCAAGCGTGGCGCCCAGCACCCAAACGACCAACCAGAATCCGCGTGAGATGCTAGCGGCGTAAAAGCGCGCTTCAAATCCCGAAATCAGTTTGCCCATCAATACCACCGGATGCCAGCGGTTTAAAAATTCGCCGAAAAGGCGGTCAATGAGCACCGCCAGTGTGGCCAAAGTCAAAATAAACAACGCATCATTCAGCAGCATTGAGGTTCTCGAGTTGGCGAAGGGCATCAACCAGTCGGGCGTTTTCTGTGGGGAGTTTGACGGCAATGCGGGCGTGGCAGGCATCCAGCCCGAAGCTTTGGCAGTCGCGAATCAGCATGCCTTGCGGCAGCAGGGTTGCCTGGATTTCGGCAACCGGACGATTAAAGCGCACCAATAGATAATTGGCATGGCTTGGGTCGATTTTTTCAACCACCGCTAAGGTGTGCAGTGCGTCAATCAATTCACGTTTTGCCGAGTGCAGCCAATCTTGGGTGCGTGCGTCGAGGGTCGGGTCGGCCAGCGCCTGTAGCAGATACTGTTGGTCAAATACTGACACGGGCCAGGCGCTATCGAAGCAGGTTTGCAGCAACTGGAGCGGCGCGAATACCGCCCCCAAACGCGCGCCGGGGCAGGCGTAGTATTTGGTTAAGGATTGCAAAATCAACAGGTTGTTAAAGTCTTTTAAAAACGGCCTGAAGCTGTATTGCGCTTCAAAACCGATAAACGGCAGAAAGGCTTCGTCCACCAGCAACCCGGCCTGTTGGGTTTTTAAATGGCTTAAAAACGGCAACCAGTCTTGCGGGCGGCTGAAATGGCCTTGCGGGGTTGACGGGTTGACCAGTATGACCCAGCTATTGGGGGGCAAATTTTGCAGGGCAGGATGGTCAAGCAGCGCGTTTACATTGCTGTGATGCAGCGGCAGTTCAATCACCTCACCGGCAAAGCGCTGCGCGGCTTTGGCGTACTCGCTGTAAAGCGGCGTTAGCAGCACAACACAGGCGGGGCGCTGCGAGCAGAAAAAATCATGGATGGCGGCAGTAATACCGTGGGTCAGCGCGATGCAGGCTGTATCTATGGCAAAACGCGCGGCCAATGCCTGTTTGAGTTTTACCGCTTGCTGGTCAGGATAGTGTGCTAAACGCTGCTGGGTCGTTTGCAGCAGACTCGGCCAGTCGATAGCGGGAGTAACGGCATTGATGCTGGCGGAAAAATCCAGCACTTGCGTCAGCGCCTCTTCTTCCGGCAAACCGGATTGCCGTGCATAGGCATAGACCTGGCCGCCGTGAACGCTGGGTGAAGGCTTAGACAAGGCTGTAATCCAAGTAGCTGTAACCGAATTCCGCACCTTGGCGCAAAATCGGTTTCGGCAGCGTAATCGGCTGCTTGAAAATCGGCCCGTCGATGATGACGGTATGAAATTCGCCGCCTTCGGCGCAGACGTCAATGCCGTGCGCATCAAGTTCGGCCAGCGTGGTGTGGTCGAGCACTTGACCCAGCAGGCTTTCGGGGGCCTTTTCGGGGTGAACGGCCATAATCACTGCTTTGAACCCCACGGCAATGAGTTCATCGACCAAGGTGCGGTGAGGCAGTTGCCACAGCGGAAACAGCGGGGTGACATCAACCGTATGCGTCTGGACTTGCTGCCAGTCGCGGTGCGCTTGCAGGTCAATGTCGCCCAGCGCGATGCTGTCAATCCCCTGCGCTTTCAGGTGCGTTAAGGCGTTCAGGTAGTTGTCTTTATAGCGGAGTTTGTCACTGGCCTGTTGAAAAGCAGGCACGCCGATGGCGGCGGCTTGGGCTTCAATCAACCAGCTGGGCAGGTTATGCGCGCGCGAGGTTTGGCCGTTTTCGTGCATCATGGTCAGTAAAAATTGCGGTTGATGACCGGCCTGCATGAGTAGATAGAGCGCCAGGCAAGCATCTTTGCCGCCGCTCCACGAAGCGGCGAAGCGGTGAACGGGCTGGTGCAGATTGGCGTACGGTGAAATTTGCAGCATTAGTAATCAATGCCTTTCTGCGCCTTGATGCCGCTTTTGTAAGCGTGCTTTTCGTCTTTGATTTCGGAAACGGTATCGGCCAGTTCGCGCA
>JACXUQ010000441.1 GCA_014763835.1 Thiotrichales bacterium | reverse complement strand
TGCTGAGGGCTACTGCCGCTGAAATCCACTACCAGTTTGCCACGCGTCATATCCGGCGTGACCCTGACGCAGACTCGGCTGCCCTGATCGGTCACATAACAGAACTCACCCGCTTTTAGGCTGGGTAACAGTTGAATGACCGCTTGTTCGGCGTGGTCAAGTACATGGTTCATATAGGTGCAGACGGTGTCTGTGCCGACCTGTTCGCACAAGGCAATCAGCCCGGCAATGCCCTGCTGATTGGCGGCAATCTGCGCCTGCAGGTCGTTGAGATTCTGCTGCCAATTGCGCACCGGATAGGTGGCCTGTTCAAAGTGGGATTTGACCTGTTCGATGTCGAAATGGCCCTGTCGGAGCAAAGCCACGCAATCGAGCAACACGCCTTCATCGTCGATATGTTGGCTATTGGCGGGCATGGAGCCCGGCGTCAGGCCGCCGACATCGGCGTGGTGGCCGCGCGAGGCGACAAAAAAGCGCAGGTTGCCTTTCACAAACACCGGTGAAATCACGGTGATGTCCGGCAGGTGGGTGCCGCCGGCGTAAGGGTTGTTGAGCATATAGGCGTCGCCGTCCTGCAGCGTATCGCCGATGCGTTTCAACACGGTTTTCACCGACTCGCCCATCGAGCCCAAGTGTACCGGTACGTGCGGCGCATTGGCAATCAGTTGGCCTTGCGCATCAAACAGCGCGCAGGAGAAATCGAGGCGTTCACGGATATTGACCGAATGCGCGGTTTTGGCGAGGGTGGCTCCCATCTGCTCGGCAATCGCCATAAAACGGTGGTTGAAGAGCGCGAGTTGTACCGGATCGGGTGCGCTGTTTTGCAGCGCTGCGGAGGCTGTTGGAACCACCGTCTCGGCGAGTTGTTCCATCAAAAGTTGACCGTCTGCCAACAAGCGCGCCTGCCAGTTAGGTTCCACGACGAGCGTACCGGTCGGCTCAAGAATCAGGGCGGGGCCGCGAACCTGTTGGCCGTGTGCCAAATCGGCACGTTGATAGACAGGTGCCTTTTGCCATATGCCACCCGCATAAAAGGAAACGGTTTCGACAGGGATCGCAGCCTGTGCCGGCGGCCGCAGGTGGTTTTGCACTGTATGTGCCGTGCCTAGGACTTCCACACTGATGCTGTTAATCATAATCGGTACGTCATTTTGCACAAAACCGAACTGGCGGCGGTGCGCTTCGGCAAAGGCACTGGCCACCTCCCGATCGTGCGAATCGCTGTGATAAGGCAAATCCAACAGGGTATCGCTGCCGCGGTAGTGCAGGTGCAGCAGAATGTTGATTTGCGCAATGCGCTCATGCTGCGCGCG
>JACXUQ010000440.1 GCA_014763835.1 Thiotrichales bacterium | reverse complement strand
GCACTTTTGCCGGACGAAGTCGAGGCGTTGAATGCGCTGGGTTATTTCTACGTTGAGCAGGGGGTTAAGCTGGACCAGGCGGCAGTGCTCTTGCATAAAGCGTTGGCATTGGCGCCGAACAATTATTATGTGTTGGACAGTGTTGGCTGGTTGGCGTATCGCCAGCAGCGTTATGTTGAGGCTGAGCGTTATTTGCAGCAGGCGGTGGCGCTGGAGTCGGATGTTGAAATTGTAATGCATCTGATTGCGGTGAAATGGGTGTTGGAAAAGCAGGCAGAAGCTGAAGAGTTGTGGCAAAAGTATCTGCCGCAATTTGCAAATGATTCAAGATATCAAGCGCTTATGTCCACGCTGAAAAGGCAGTCTGGGAAATAAGCGGTTTGACCGCGTGTGGACGGGAACTGTGGCAGGCACTTGATGGATAAAAAAGTGCAATAAATTTTAAAAAATGACTTGCCATGCCGAAAAATAAATGGATAATACGCACCTGTCTTCACGACAAAGATATTACAGGGCTGTGGCCAAGTGGTAAGGCATCTGGTTTTGATCCAGTGTACCGTAGGTTCGAATCCTGCCAGCCCTGCCAATATCCTATCCGAATTCCCCAAGTCATTATCATCCTTGAACAGGAGCGCCTTAAATGGCAAACAGAAATGTCATGATTTTTGCGGGAAACGCAAACGTCAGTCTTGCTGAAAAAATCTCCCAATACTTAGATATCCCTCTTGGAAAAGCCGATGTTGGCCGTTTCAGCGATGGCGAAATCATGGTTGAAATCAAAGAATCTGTTCGTGGTCAGGATGTTTATGTCTTGCAACCTACCTGTACGCCGGAACCTGCCGTTAACCTGATGGAAATGCTGGTGATGATCGATGCGCTTAAGCGTGCGTCGGCAGCGCGTATTACCGCGGTTGTACCTTATTATGGTTTTGCCCGTCAGGATCGTCGCCCGCATTCGGCGCGCGTACCGATTACCGCGCGTCTGTCGGCCGACATGATTACGGTCGCCGGTGCGCACCGCGTGATTACGGTCGATCTGCACTCTGACCAAATCCAAGGTTTCTTCGATATTCCGGTAGATAATATCTACGGTTCGCCGCTTCTGGTTGAGGATATGCAGAAGAATTGTGATCTGAAAAATATTACCATCGTTTCTCCTGATATGGGTGGCGTGGTGCGTGCGCGTGCTGTGGCCAAGGCGATCGATGCGGATATGGCGATTATCGACAAGCGCCGTCCTAAAGCCAATGTGGCGCAGGTGATGAATATCATCGGTGACATCGAAGGTCGCGATTGCATCATTATCGACGATATGGT
>JACXUQ010000439.1 GCA_014763835.1 Thiotrichales bacterium | reverse complement strand
AAAAAAGTTAAGGGATTTAAAAAAGAGGTTAGAGCCAGGCAAAAGCCTAGACTCTAAGTTAAGAAGTGATTCTTAGAAGTTGTATGTTCCGATTACACGAACGATATTGTTTGAATCAAAGTTGTCATTACCTGTATTTGAATCATCATTAGCATAAACATAAGCTGCAGTAACATTGATACTGTCAGTAACGTTTGCAGAATAAACTACATCAAATTCATCAACTTTGTGTGTAGTATAACCCCATGGAGTAAATTCGTTATATGAGTATACTGCACCAAGATTTCCACCAAGTACATCAGCATTTGCCCCTACAACAAATTTATCCATGTTAGAGCGTGTATATCCACCCCATTTTTGACCAATTTGATCAACTACAGTCTCTGTATAGAGCGCAGATGTTTGTCCACCCAATTGTTGAATTGCAAATCCGCCATGGTCATCATTTGATGTAGTCGCATATGCCGCCATCAAGTTGATACCACTTACAGAACCTCCGACTTTTGCACCGAATGCAGTAGTATCGTCATTGAACATATCAGACATTACTGCTCCACCTTGGATAGCTACATTGAACATACCAGCATCGTATTGAGCATCACCCCATAGAATGTTTATATCTTCTGGATATGCATCGTCTGGAAGATAGTACCAGCTTCCTGTCAATGTCAAGTTTTCGATAGACTTGTTTTGTACAGTCAACATATATGCACCACTGTTAGAGTTAATATTGTCGAAATTTGTGATGTTAAGTGGATAGCCCGACAAACCACCAAGCACACCAAATCCATTGTAGTTTGCACCACCAACGTATGCCCCAACCAAAGTTGTGTCTTGGATATCAGTGTTAACAATCAATACCGCATCAAAAGTATTTTTCCATACGTTCCAGTCTTCAGAGAATGCAAACGGAGAAAGCGCTTTTGGAAGCTCTTGTCTACCAGCTTTGATAGAAGTATTTCCAAATCCGTATGTTAGATACATTTGAGATATCCAACCACCGTCTGTAGCTTCATCAATATCGTAGATTCCATATACGTTTCCAACTGATTGCATTACGTTAGAAACCATCCAGTTTTCTAGGTTCAACGTAGAAAGGCCGCTTACTTCAACACCTGCACCGATACCTGCAACAACATCAGCATTTGTAGCTCTTAGTTGAAGACCAAAGTCTGCAGCAGAAGTCTCTTGCTCAAAAAGATCACCACCAAAATCATGTGTTTGATAATAAACTTTTGCAGTTCCTGAGAATTCCCATCCTGAAGCTGCTGGAGCTGGAGTTTCTACTACCGGCTCAACTGGAGCGATATCTCCGCCC
>JACXUQ010000438.1 GCA_014763835.1 Thiotrichales bacterium | reverse complement strand
TCGTTAAATTCGGTCAGCGGCAGTGCGCGTTATGCGTTTGAGCAGGTCGATATCTGCGATGCCGCGGCAATCAAACGGGTATTTGAACAGTATCAGCCCGATCTGGTCATGCATCTGGCGGCGGAGTCGCATGTGGACCGCTCCATTACCCGGCCTGCCGAGTTTATTCAGACCAATATTGTCGGCACTTATACGCTATTGGAGCAGGCGCGGGCATACTGGGCGGGCTTGGAGGGCGAAGCAAAAGCCAATTTCCGCTTTCATCACGTTTCCACCGACGAGGTTTACGGCGATTTGCCGCATCCCGATGAGGTTGAAAATCCGCGTGAATTGCCTCTGTTCGACGAACAGACCGCCTATGCGCCGAGCTCGCCCTATTCGGCCAGTAAGGCCGCGTCCGACCATTTGGTGCGCGCCTGGCACAGAACCTACGGTTTGCCGATAGTTGTGACTCACTGCTCCAATAATTACGGCCCTTATCACTTTCCGGAAAAACTGATTCCGTTGATGATTTTGAATGCGTTGCAAGGCAAGCCTTTGCCGGTTTACGGCAAAGGCGATCAAATCCGCGACTGGCTTTATGTGGAAGACCATGCCCGGGCGCTGCTATTGGTGGCCATGCAGGGCAAAGTCGGCGAAACCTACAATATCGGCGGGCATAATGAAAAACAGAATATTGAGGTGGTTAAAAGCATTTGTGCCATTCTGGATGAGTTGAAGCCGCAGGGCGAATCTTACGCCAAGCTTATCACCCATGTGGCAGACCGACCCGGGCATGACCGACGTTATGCGATTGATGCTGGCAAAATGCAAAACGAACTGGGGTGGACGCCAGACGAAAGTTTTGAATCGGGACTCCGCAAAACGGTGCGATGGTATCTGAACAATCTCGACTGGTGCCAGAAAATTACGCATTAGTTGGTATGTTTTATCGGGTACTAATGCCATCCTTATTACTTTGTATTTATAAGCATCAGCAAGCATAAAACTCGCTGTTAAGTAAGAATTTAAAATGCAAAAGGATTTTACCTACCCCTAAAGTCGCTATTTTTTAGGGGGTTTAGAAAATAAAAAATATTTCTTGCAATAACAAACAGTTACGTTCTTTATTTTTTGTAAAAAAGGTCCTGTAAAGCAAATAATGTGGAACTATTAAACTTTTTTGCTTAATGGTAAGACTGATGTTGACTGAAAATGATTTATGAAAAGTGGATAGCGATAGATTTATAAGAGGTATTAGATTGAGAATTAACTGTTGACTATTTGTTGACTCGAAAGAGAAATTAATAAAGGCCGGTTTTCTCTGTCTATTAAATAAATAAT
>JACXUQ010000437.1 GCA_014763835.1 Thiotrichales bacterium | reverse complement strand
TCAAATCAAACAATTATTGTTCATAAATCTTCATTACTTGTCTAACAGGATCGTAGGTTTGGTTGTTAAAAGGTAAAAAAGTTCCGCCTGGGGCAAACATAGTTATGGCCTCTTGGCCTTCAAAATCTGGGTTGAGTAAACTATTTTTAAGCTTTGATACCCACTCTTTTGGCATATCTGGCGAAGCCGCAATCACAATAGGCGGCAGTTTTTCAGTGGTGTAAACGGTTCTAATTGGGTAGCCTAACCCTTCAATTCTTCTAACAATCCCAGAAGAAGCGGCCGCCGCTTCGAACTCACCATATACTACCGACATAATTGCCCGTTCGTGCCGTCCTAAAAAACTGTATAGCTTTAAGTCGGATAGACTTACCCCATTTTTCTTTAACGCGTCTCGAATTTTAAAATGCCCAGCAAAAGATTGGTAGGCACCAAAAGCGATAGTGCGATTTTTCAAATCAGCAATTTCTTGAATAGGGCTCTCTTTATGCACGATAAGCGACGCTTCATAAGGGATTTCAGTTGCGATAGGTTGTATTTTATTACCCTTATCCGATTCAAAACGGTCATAGGCACGCACAAAACTTGAAGGTCCTAAATAAGCCAAATCAACCTGCCCTCTTACAATTTTTAAAATCTGCTCTTCATAGCTTGTGGCTACATAAAGATTTACTGGACGGTTTAATGAGTTTGATAAAAAATTTAATAAAGGGGCAAAGTGGCGTTGAATTTTGGTGGGTACATCATAAGGCAATACGGCCAATACAAGCGCGTTATCTTCAATGGGGTTAGCCACTTGTGCAGTGGGTTCTTCATTTTGGCATGCGGGTAAAAGTAGCATTGACGCTATTAAAAGTAGTAATCGAAAAGTTTGTATTTTCAATTGATAGCCCCTAGCACACTCATAAAGTAAAACAACATTACAACAAAACTCTGGTGTTAACGCAAAAATTGCTTGCTGGCTGAATAGGTATTCGTTTTAAACCGATATTACTGTTAGCTAATATGCATTGCAAAATGCAAGTCTATTTGCAAATCTCTATAGTCAGATAAAATAAAATTCATTGTAAATCAATAGGTTAATTATGGCACGCTCCTTTCTATGTAATAAGCGATCTTAAATTAGTTAAAACGCGAGTCGGGTTGGCGGACTTAAAAATAGCCAAAGTGTCATATATGTACAGAGATATGTACATCATAAAAATATAAGCTCAAAACTGAGGATTTACTATGAATAAAATGTTTAATAAAACACTACTTATTTCTGCTATGTCAGCCGCATTCATTGCGCCACAAGCGATGGCTGAAGATGTCATGAAGGTCTATGG
>JACXUQ010000049.1 GCA_014763835.1 Thiotrichales bacterium | reverse complement strand
CGCAACCAATGTTGGGGTTTGCGTTTCTATTCGAAGCTCAAAACTACCACATAGCGCCTCTTGGAATGGCAAATCCTGATTCACTTTTTGCCACTTAGGGATATGAACTTGTTGACTCAATCCAGCAAATAAAAACGGAGATTGAATGATATTGGTAACATTCTGTGTCATTAGTTTGTCTCCGCTATCTGAATGTGCATTAAGCGGCTAAATTTAGCTTGCGTAGCCTGAACGTCTTTTTCCCAGTAGATGTGATACATTGCCGTGCCTTTCTGTTTACCGAGTTTAATCTGATGACTGCTTTCGGTTCGATAATAAGAACGCCCTGCTTCATTAGGTTGAAATGTCACCATATGCAGAGTGCCTTTATTACCTGGACGGATGTGCAAACTTTGCCCTTGCGAGTTGAGAAGTTCTGCAGCTAAAACCGTATCGTCTTTTTGTGCCGAGTTAAAATCGTGGAAAAAACCAATTTTATCCAGCGTCTGAATCCAACCACCGGTTGGCTGAAACTCGGAAATTTTTGACCAGGCCAGGTTGTGGTCTATCGTTTCAGAAGATACGTTCAGAGTTTCTTCCGCCAATTCACTCATCCAATCGGCAGCCATATTTTTTTTGATTTGATTGTAAAGGGTTACGGTATTCATGCGCTTTGTGCCTCGGACTGTTTATAATCTGGATGGTTGGGGCGTTGTGCAGCGACCGCCTCCAATTGAGTTAAGTCTATGTCGTCTGCCTTGAAATACCCGTGTCCCTTCGTAGAACCGCCGCCTAAAGCGAGACGGCCTTGTGCCAAATCCTTCAATGCAAGCGTAAAGGCTTCCAATAATTGACGACTCTGTCCGTCTGATTCTTTAATTTTTCCTTCCAGAGTAAAGCCGCCACCGTACAGTAATTGTTCACTGAAAAGCGCACCATCAATCGTACCTCCGGTAAAACGGTCGATCTTGTTGTGCATCATGATTTTCGTCAGCGGTGTTTTCTCCAAATAAATATCATCCATGATGAGCGTGCCTACTTGTGCCCCATCACCTTGAATATCCCCAAACAACCTTTTGAGTTCACTATTGGAAAATGTCGCTTTATCTTCCATACCATCACTCAAATCCCCCATTAAGCGACGGAAATGGAATAGTGTACGATGACGCAAGGCGCCTTTAATGCCCGATGCGGGAATCACAACCTGCTGCGATTCCAAGTTGGGCACATCGCTCTTTGACCAAACGATGACCATTTCCGTATAAGGTTTGAGGTCTGGTTCTTTAGTGTAATCTTGACCTAACTCGCCCAACGCTTTATCGCCTTGCCCGATACGCCAGAAATCCTCAGCCATCAAGTTTAGTGAGAACTTAAGATAGCCTGCCGTTTCACAAATTTGTTGCTCATGCGTTTGACCATTCTGTGCATTAAACGACAAAGTACGATTTTGCTGCCAAAGCGCTAAAGATTCCGCTTGAGTAAAGTCGTAAACCTGATAACGGATTTGGTGAACTTTGACTTTACCAAAGCCGCGATGCGTTAGGCCGCCCAAACGAAACTCTGGATGCTCCAACCAAGCAAGAATTTTGTACCATTGCTCGTCATTTTTGACTTCCGTCGCCCAGTTGAGTTCAAAACTGAATCGTGTGCCTTTAGGGACAGCGGTCCGGTCCATTTTTGCGCCTTTAGTGGCTACACCATATTCGTTCAACGCAACCTGGTCGCGCAGAATTGGCATCAGATTTTTCAAGCATCTATCAACTTCATGAGTTGATTCCAGGGCATCCATATCCAATCCCATAATGGGTTGATTCTGATGGTTATGAACAAACCCAAAACTCACTTGAATTTGCGATGGAATATCTTGGCTGTCACTCGCTTGACCAAATAGTTGATTGATGTCGGCTCTGCATTGTCGTGCAACGGAGCGTAACACGCCAGCAATCGAGGTTCCCGGTAAAATCGGATAGCCATTTACATCGCGCACTAGACGCGTATCGAGAGTAAGGTCGCGATCATCAGCCTTAACCGAAAGCGGTGTGAGGCATTCTAGCGTGATGAAGGCTGAATAAAAAATAGGGGTGGATGCCAATAGCATTATTTACCCTCCATTAAAGCTAAGAGTGTATTGTCTTGGGTGACTTTAAAAGATAGACCTCGAATGACAGCTAGGTCGTAGTCTTGCACCACTTTTTTAATCCAAACCATAAAATTATCTTCGCCAGTGGAAACATCCCAGTGCTCATCTTTTTCTCGAATAAATCCATCTTTTGAACCAAACAAGAGGGTTTGCAAGGCATTCTTATCGGCTGCTTTAGTAGCGTAATTTCTAAGCGCACCCCACTGGCTCTTGGTCGGCCCAAATGGTTGACCTGCTTGTAGGCCATTATAATTGCGAGCAGAACGGTATAACGATTGCAATTGCTGCAAAAGCATATTAATTACGTTTTGCTGTGTCTCACTTTGTGTGGCTTGTTGCGTTTTGCTACTGAGATAACGCATTAAATCTGTTTGCGGCTTGTCAATAAGCGCCAAGGAGTCTGGCTGCCAAGTTTGCAGCGTCAATTCGCCCTGAAGCAGAATCGTCAAGTACTCAGGGGCTAGCACAATCTGCCCTAAACCACTTTCGGTATAACTGCCAAGTCCAGATTGCAAGGTCGCCAAATCTTCGGCGACAAAATCATCCTCTAATTGGTAACAGAGAATGGAACCTTGCGCTAACAATTGACGCTCCAAATCATAGGTTCGTCTAAAACCGTTATAGGGTGCATAGCTGCGAGTACGGACAAAGCTTTTTTGCGGTACAAATTTCCCGCTAGTTTTTAACCCCAATTCTTGCAAAGTCGGCGCTAAAGTCGGCTGACCAAGCGCGTTGTAGACCGCCATATCCGATGCCAACCAAAGCACTAAGGCTGGTGCTGTTAATTTTTCGACTTGAAAAACAGGCTCCTTAACTGGGGATTCATGTGCTGCAACAATTTGCAGCCCTACTTTGCCGTATTGAGCACTGCGAGAACGCCCTAAAAACAGCTCTGGCAATTGCGTTAATGCTTGGTGAAGCTTTTCGTAGATTTCGTCGGTGTCACAATCCAGTCGTGCCATAAAAACCTCACCCGCTTGCAACATTTGATAACCGTATAGCTGGGCTTCTTCCGCCACGCCTTGGCTAGGGTTAATAGCAGTGCGCATTTGCAAGGTTTTTTTAGGTTCATAAACTGACCATGCTTGGTCGGTTTGAGTGGGTGCAACAAATCCCTTTCGATGCTGTTTACCCTGAATGCTTGAATCAAATGTTTTCTGCAAATAATTACGTGGGGCTTTTTTATCTCCCAATTTGTCATAATGCAAACTTAAAGGAACTGGAAGAGATACTTGGGTATTAAGCAGAGGATAGGCATTATGAAAACGCACTTTGCCACTATGAAATACATCATAGGCTAGCCCACATTGTTTTTTGAAGTCGGCATAAAAACGTGAAGCCAACGCCCCTAAAATGGTCGCACCAGGCAGATAATCCAGACTTTGATGTGCGCCTTCTGTGGCGTTGGTTTGACTAATAACCAGTGCCTCTTTGAGCGTGAGTTTTAGATAAATAGATTTCATTGAACAATCTCCAAACGAACTCGACCAAAACCTCTATTTTTATTGGCGCCAATGTGCGTGATAAGGCTAGCGGCTTGTTGAAGTGTTAATACAAGCTGTTGCGGATTTTGCATCAAGGCGCGCTGAGCTTGTTGCTGTATACTCTGCCCAACTGGCGGTATCAATGAGATTTCCCCCATCAAGGTCATTGGAATGACCACCTCGGTCAAGCGTAAGCTTTTATCTTTTGCTGAACCAGTTTGCTCATCAATTGCTGTAGAAGACAGAACGTGAAATAGATGCGAAACCTCATTGCGAACTCCAGCGTGACGTTGTTGCAAATAGACCTTTTCTGGCATTTCTAAATTTCCAAACCGTAACAATCCAAACTCGGTTTCCTCACGTTTTTGGTTATCAGCTCCGGTTCGAATGCCAAATAATAGATTCGTTAACCCATCTTGCTGTTCCCATTCATCCAATTTAAAGCAAGCATCCCTAAACAATCCTTTTAATGTTTTGCCTGGTACATAAGGCAGACCAAAGACATCTTTTTCCACTAAAGCATCGGCGTTCTGCCCAGAACCCCGTCCCGTACCAATGTGCCAATAACTTTGGAACTCTGCTTTTATCGTGAGTTTCATTGTGCTTCCTCCAAAACATGAGGGTGAATATCAAGTGCAAATAGTGTAATGAGGTCAGATAATGGCAATTCTTGGACACCATTCTTACTCCAACGCTGTTTGAAATCCTCCCAGGCACTCGCCATTTTTCCTTCTTTGGAATGTTTTTCCCACCGATTCCAGAAAGCCTCGGCATAATGTGGATTTTGATGCAAATGACCCGCGTAATTTCTGAGTGCTGAAGGTTTCAGCTTGGACTCATTGGTAGCATCAAAACAGGCTTTTATCGCAAACAAATCCTGCAAGGTCAGTCGTCCTTGTCCATCGGCAAAAGCATAAGGAGCAGCGGTTAGCTTTTGTCCTGTGGGCGTAATCAACTCTTGCGCAATTTGTACATCCAATTCATCAAATAAGGTATTGGTGGTGTGCATAAAATTAATCAAAGAAGGTGGCATTATGGAGTTTGCTGCTTTGGCAATAACCTGCCCCTCTTTTTTGGCAGATGAGCAAAGTTCTTCTACCAATTGGTAACCTAGACGGAAAGGTTGATTGGACTTTAGAAATAGCATGCCAGTGGTACAAGTGAGCTTTTCAGGCAAGTGTCCACTCAGAGATTGAGGCAAAGCTTCTACAAATTTCTGGGTTGCTGATTCGAAGGCTCGGGTAAATGCTTGAATAAACCCTAATGCATAGTCAGCACGCACTAAGCAGGTGAGGTCATCTCCGCCTAAAATCAAAGGGCGCATCGGTAAAGGAACGGTTTTTCCCTTGCTTTGCTCTATGGCCTTTTGTTTGTAAGGGTTATCTTCATGTGCGTATTGTTCAATAAGCCAATGAGTGGCTTGCTGTGCTGCTTGTTGTGTTGCCTCATCCAACCCCGATGAAAACTGGGCATAGGCGCGAATATTGTCTGCCGCCGTAAGCTGATTCAAGCTATTGAAGATTTTTTGTAAATAACCTCCCAATCCATTGCCGTCTGTGTGAATAATCGCAATATCGTGATTTCCAGGCTCCGTGGTTTTAAATGGGAACGCCTCTTGCCAATAAACGGCATCGTGCTTTTTGTGTTCAAACTGCTTAGGGAAAATATAGCGGATGTCTCGCACTACACGACCAAAATGTTTTTCCGCCAAAGCATTGAAAGGATGTGTTTGCTTAGCCAGCATCGTCCAATCAGCTTGCGAGTCGATTTGCGCTTGACCAGTTTTTTGAAAACGCTGTGTGATAGGCGTTGCTTCAGGAAGTTGTGTTTGTGGGCGGTTTTTTTGCGCGTTTAATTGTTCCCTTACTTTTTTGCCTGCCTCAGCATAGTTTTCATCATAGGCTAAAGCAGCAGAGAATCTTAACCCCGGCGCAAAATTGCTGACCAATATAGGCCAAAGCTCAGAAAACTGTTTTGCAAGTGACTCATTTTGAGACACCATCATAAACACACCGCCCGTACGGCGAGGCAAAACAACCTGTGAAGCCTTTAAAGACAAATCACCTGCATCGGGCAATTGACTCACTGCTATAATTTCGAGGTTAAGATTATTAATGGTCTTCTCCAGCAAGTCAGAGGTAACAGCCTCAAGCAACTCACTTGCTCCAACCATTGTTTTTATTTTGCCGCCACTGAGGATGTAGTCCTGAATAAAAACCGCTTCAAATTGGTATACAAAATACGACATATTGTTGTCACTCACTTCCGTTCAATTCCGTTAAAGTAAATTTCTCACTATAGAGACCGTTTTCGCACAGCGGGCACCAGCGCCAATACCGGCCTTTTTCCACATACACCTGCTTCTTATCATATAAGGGCTTACCATCTTCATCTTTTAAGCTCCAGTCCGTTTCTTTGATTAAGCTGTATGCATCAGGCTCTATTTCAACTGGGGGCTTGGTTAGAAACAGGGTTACATCGACCCTTTCAAAGGGGTTTCCATCACTCAAAACTCCACATAAATCTTTGTATATTTTCTCTTTTGCAAAGCTATCTTTTCCTGGGCGGATAAATTGCTCTAAATAACCAAGGCGCTTATCCTTAGTGAGTCCACTCAAAACAGTTTGAGCCTGCTGGCGAATGTCTATACCGTTGTCAACATAGACATATTCGACCTTTGCGACTATTCGATCTTTATGTTTAAGCGTAACGTTTAGATAGGTGTCTAATCTTGAAATCCAGCGTGAACGTAATTGATTAAACCAAATCATAATAATTGGCAAAGACGTCAATAAACCAATGAAAAGTGATATCCAGTCGACTTTGGTTCTTAATTCCGAATCTACCGAAGCATAGATGATGAGTCCTAAAATAATCGGAACAACTAATAAAATAACTATCCATTCAGGTTGAGTGGGATATTTAAGAACCATGGTTTTTTCATCGAGCGCTTGAACATTCATAGCACGACCGTTTCCTTTTCAAGATATTTACCATAAAAAGACGTAAGCTTTTTTACTAGCCATTTTGACTGATAGCGTCGATTTCACTAGATTTGATGCACACCCACCAATAAAATATATTTATCAGAACTAATAACAAATACCAATTATCAATAAAAACAAATAACTATCAAAACTGACAATTTTGTGAAGTTTGCACTTTGGCGATTTCCATTTAAGATGTGCCAGTCGTGACCAAAATTTACGTGACTTAAAACAATGCAAAAAAATACACTCTATGCGGTACTGGGGCTCTCTCCACAAATCCTGACTGAAACCCTCTACGCGCTCATCCACCTTGATGAGCCCTTTATACCGGATGAAATTCATGTATTGACCACATCTAAAGGATACGACATCTGTAAACTGGCATTCTTCAAGGAAAATGGTGGTTGGTTTCATCGTTTCTGCAAGGACTATCAACTTCCAACGATCAAATTTGATCTTGACCATATTCACATCATTGAGAATGAAACGGTGTTGGATGATATTCGCTCTCATAGCGATAACAGCGCGGTGGCAAATCAGATTACACAGCACATTCGAGAGTTCACACAAAATCCAAACAGTTGCTTACATGTATCGATTGCCGGAGGCCGTAAAACGATGGGATTTTATGCAGGATATGCCTTATCGATGTTTGGAAGGAGTCAAGACCGACTATCCCATGTTCTTGTGGAAAGTCGTTACGAGGGTCATCCAAACTTTTTTTACCCCACGCCATACACTGACATTATCCGTTCGCGTGATGGTCAAGAAATTTACGATGTGAGCCAGGCAAAAATTGAACTGGCATTTTTGCCCTTTATAACAATGCGCTCTGCACTCCCTACGCGTTTTCTTGATGAAGAAACTAGTTTTGAAGAAATGGTCAACTATTTACAAAAGCGCGTTTTCAGTCCGCGTTTAATTATTTCTACCAAAGATTGCTCACTCCAAATCGGGGAAGATATTGTTAAATTGACGCCTGCAAATTTCGTTTTTTATTACTGGCTGACCAAACGCATCAAGGAAGGGAAAGCAAATATAGAATTGCCTTTCGAAAATGAGCCTAATGCAGAATACGCGGATGAATACCGCTTATGTATTCATGAAGCCTTACGTGAAATCGTCGATATGGATAGGACATTGTTAGCGTTAGAAAATGGGATGGACAAAGATTTTATTCGTGACCGAAAAACACAAATCAAACGTGCCCTGACTGCCGTCTTGGGAGTGAATCATGAACATTTTATTGTGCATCGCCATAAGAGACAGCAAATACTCAAGCTGAACGCTGAGCAAATCAGTTATGTTTGAATGTACTTTATAGAATTGCACTATCGCTAG
>JACXUQ010000436.1 GCA_014763835.1 Thiotrichales bacterium | reverse complement strand
AGGCAGTTTGACTGGGGCGGTCTCCTCCCAAAGTGTAACGGAGGAGTACGAAGGTCTTCTAGGTACGGTCGGACATCGTACTGATAGTGCAATGGCAAAAGAAGGCTTGACTGCGAGACTGACACGTCGAGCAGGTGCGAAAGCAGGTCATAGTGATCCGGTGGTTCTGTATGGAAGGGCCATCGCTCAACGGATAAAAGGTACTCTGGGGATAACAGGCTGATTCCTCCCAAGAGTTCATATCGACGGGGGAGTTTGGCACCTCGATGTCGGCTCATCACATCCTGGGGCTGTAGCCGGTCCCAAGGGTATGGCTGTTCGCCATTTAAAGTGGTACGTGAGCTGGGTTTAAAACGTCGTGAGACAGTTTGGTCCCTATCTGCCGTGGGCGCTGGATATTTGACGGGGGCTGCTCCTAGTACGAGAGGACCGGAGTGGACGTGCCTCTGGTGTACCGGTTATGACGCCAGTCGTATCGCCGGGTAGCTAAGCACGGAAGAGATAAACGCTGAAAGCATCTAAGCGTGAAACTCGCCTGAAGATAAGATATCCCTGGCACCTTGAGTGCCCTGAAGGGTCGTTGAAGACCACAACGTTGATAGGCGGGGTGTGGAAGCGCAGTAATGCGTTAAGCTAACCCGTACTAATTGCCCGTGAGGCTTGATCCTATAATTTTGAGAAGCACTGTGTTGCGTCGAGGCAAGGCCAATACAGCGCAGCGTGTGTAAAGCACGGTACAAACCAACCCGACACCTTCTTCCAGACATGCCGCCCCAACCGGCAGCATGATCGATCAGCCACCCAGACAATCCGAATGCGGGGTCCAGTCTCAGACTCGATCCCCACCCCTTTGTCTGACGACCATAGCAGAGTGGAACCACCCCTTCCCATCCCGAACAGGACGGTGAAACGCTCCCGCGCCGATGATAGTAGGCTCCCGCCTGTGAAAGTAGGTCATCGTCAGACTCCTTATACGTGCCAAAAGCACTCAAAACCCCCACCCTCAACAGTGGGGGTTTTTTATTGGACGAAAATTAAACAACCTGATACTCAAGCAGAAATCAATAAACCAAAATTCAGACGTGCGCAGGGAGCTTATTGAGGGGAAATTCATGAACTTGAATTTCCCCTCAACAACCCGCCGAGGTTCAATGGTTATTGATCCGAAACCTAGCGCGGCTTTGAGGGGGCTTGAGGGTGGGCACGGTCCGTCATTCCGTTCAAGTTTATTGGTTTCGGATCAATAACCCCGGATGTTCCGGCAGGCGGCCTTGCGGCCCTCGTGCTGCGTGCCCCCAGGCCGGATCCTGGACTTGTCGCCGGGCTCCGATTC
>JACXUQ010000048.1 GCA_014763835.1 Thiotrichales bacterium | reverse complement strand
CCGCCCATGCGGTTAAAGAACTTTGCAAAGCCTGGCCGCAAGCATACAATCGGTTTATCCTCAATTAACGACGACACTTATCGCCATGACAACGCTGTTACGCCACTTTTTCACCGCTTTTGCGCTCGGCTCGCTGACTTTGATAAACCCGGCGATTGCCGCAGAAGAAAATGCCGCCGCCAAACCCAAACCGCCGCTGCCGGTTATCGCCTTTGAGGTTCAATCTGTATCCCAACCGCAGCACATCAAGGCGCTCGGCACGCTGCAAGCCAAGGAATCAATTCAGATCGCCGCCAATGTCACCGACAAAATCCAGGCGATCCATTTCAAAGACGGCCAATGGGTCAACAAAAGCCAGCTACTGTTGGAGCTTAACAGCGCCGAAGAACTGGCGCGCCTGGAACAGGCCAAAGCCCAGACCGAAGAGGCCTGGTTGCAATACCAGCGCGTCAAGAACGTCGTCGGCCGCGGCTCGGTGACCCAATCGCAAGTGGACGAAAAATACCGCGAATGGCAAACCGCCACCGCGCAGCGCAAAGTGTATGAAGCGCAGGTGGCCGACCGCCGCATCTACGCCCCGTTTGACGGCGAACTCGGCCTGAGCCAAGTTGCGGTTGGCGCGCTGGTGACCGCCGGCGAACAGATTGTCAGCTTGGACGACACCCGCAGCATGAAGCTCGACCTGCTGGTGCCGGTCAAATACCTCGCCCACCTTTCCCGCGGACAGAACGTCAACCTCACCACCAGCGCCTACCCCAACCGGGTTTTCCAAGGTCAAATCCAGGCGATTTCACCGCGCATCGAACAGAACGTGCGCATGGTGCAGGTGCGCGCGCTGGTCGCCAATCCCGACCATCTGCTCAAAACCAATATGCTGGTCGAAGCCACCTTGGAACTGCCGCCGCAATTCCAACTGCAGATTCCCAACAGCGCCCTGCTGATGGTCGGCGACCGCGAGTTCGTCTACCGTCTGCAAGCCAAGGACGATAGCTATATCACCGAGAAAGTGGAAGTCAAAAGCGGCCAGATCGGCAGCGCCATGATCGAAATCACCCAAGGGCTGAACGCCGGCGATCTGGTTGTCAGCCAAGGTGTGATGCGCCTCAAACCGAAAATGAAAGTGCGCATTAAAGCGATAGAAAACGCTCAAAGTCAGGAAGAGCTGCTGAAGCCCGCGAAAATACCGGCCCAAAAACCGACGGAAAAAACTCAACAGGCCGGGTCCGGCAGCGGCGATTCTAAGAATAGCAACAAGCAGGAGTCGTAAGCCATGTGGTTATCCGATACCTCGGTCAAACGGCCGGTGCTCGCCACCGTCGCCTCGCTGCTGCTACTCGCTTTCGGCCTGATGGCGTTCGACCGCATGAGCCTGCGCGAATACCCCAATGTGGATGCGCCCATCGTCACCATCGATACCGAATACCTCGGCGCCTCGGCCGCCGTGGTGGAGTCGCGCATTACCAAAATCATCGAAAACCGCATCTCCGGCATCTCCGGCATCCGCTTTATCGAATCCAGTTCCAGTGACGGCAAATCGCAGATAAAAGTGGAATTTTCCATCGAGCGCGACATAGACGCCGCCGCCAACGATATCCGCGACCGCGTGTCGCGCGTCAGCGACAACCTGCCCGAACAGGCCACCCGTCCGGAAGTCGAAAAGGTCGACGGCGACGACAGCCCGATTATGTGGTTCAACCTCAACAGCGACCAGATGACGGTCACCGAACTTACCGACTACGCCGAACGTTATCTGGTGGACCGTTTCGCCACGCTCGACGGCGTGGCGCGGGTGCGCGTCGGCGGCGGCCAATCCTATGCGCTGCGCATCTGGCTCGACCCCAAACAGATGGCGCTTTACAGCATCAATGCGCAGGATATCGAAACGCGCCTGCGTCAGGCCAATATCGAACTGCCGGTCGGCAGTCTGCAAAGCCAACAGATTCTGTATAC
Source organism: Thiotrichales bacterium (assembly GCA_014763835.1). Taxonomy (GTDB): domain Bacteria; phylum Pseudomonadota; class Gammaproteobacteria; order Thiomicrospirales; family Thiomicrospiraceae; genus Thiomicrorhabdus. The sequence continues at coordinate 5,988 of JACXUQ010000048.1, read as the reverse complement.
CTTGCAGGCCGACAAGCCGCTGAAAACCATCGAGGATCTCCAGAACCTGATTATCAAGCAGGACCGTCAGATCGGCCAGGCCAGACTCAAAGACATCGCCAAAGTGGAACTCGGCGCCATCGAGCGCCGCCGTCTGTTCCGAGGCAACGGCGAACCGATGGTCGGCGTGGGTATCGTCAAACAGTCCACCGCCAATACGCTCACCGTGGCGCGCCTGGCGCGCGAACGCATGCAGCAGGTCAACGCCACCCTGCCGGAAGGCTTGCGCCTGGCGGAGAGTTTCGACTCCTCGGTCTTTGTGCAGCAGGCGGTCGACGAAGTCTATAAAACCCTGTTTATGGCGCTCGCCCTGGTCTCGCTGGTGATGCTGATTTTCCTGCGCAACTGGCGTGCGGCAATGGTGCCGATGGTGACATTGCCGGTGTCGCTGATCGCCACTTTCGGCGTATTGTGGATGCTCGGCTTTTCCATCAACCTGCTGACGCTGCTGGCGCTGGTACTCGCCATCGGTCTGGTGGTGGACGACGCCATCGTCGTGCTGGAAAACACCCAGCGCCATCTCGACCACGGCTATAAACCCATCGCGGCGGCCTTTCTGGGGACGCGTCAGGTCGGGTTTGCGGTGGTCGCCACCACGCTGGTGCTAGTGGCGGTGTTCCTGCCCATCGCCTTTCTGGAAGGGCAGATCGGCCGGCTGTTCTCCGAATTTGCGGTAACCCTCGCGGTGACGGTGCTTTTCTCCAGCTGGGTCGCGCTCACCCTGTCGCCGGCGCTGGCCTCCAAACTACTCAAAAACCGCACAACCCAAAGCAGCAAACCGCGCAAAATCGGCACCCCGCCGCAGTATTTCAAAAAAATGCTGATCAAAAACCTGCGCCATCCGTGGATCGCACTGCTCGCGTTGCTCGCCGTCATCGGCTCAGCCGCCTATTACGGCCCGCAAGTGCCTCAAGAATATGTTCCCAAAGAAGACCGCGGCGTCTTCTACGTGACCATCAAAGGACCGGAAGGCGCCACTTTCGAGTACATGCGCAGCTATATCGACGAAATCGAACGCCGCCTGATGCCGCTGGTGGAAAACCACGAGGCCAAACGCCTGCTGGTGCGCAGTCCGCGCTCGTTCGGCAACAGCGAAATCTTCAACAGCGGCTTCATTATCGTGGTGCTCGAAGACTGGTCGCAACGCCGTTCGGCCTATGTGATTATGGATGAAGTGCGCAAGAAACTCGCGGATCTCACCGGCGTCAAGGCGACCCCGGTGATGCGCTCGCCGATTGGCGGCCGTATCCAGAAGCCGGTGCAGTTCGTCATCGGCGGGCCAAGCTATGAAAAACTCGCCGAATGGAAAACCCTGATGGAACAGGCCATCGGCGAATCCAACCCCGGCCTGACGGGAATGGATTGGGACTACGAACCCAACAAACCGGAACTGCGCCTGCAAGTCGATTACGCCAAAGCCGAAGCGCTTGGGCTGACGCATCAGGACGTGGTGGAAACCCTGCAGATTCTGCTTGGCAGCAAAAAGGCCACAACCTTTATGCACGAGGGCGAGGAGTATGATATCTACCTCAAGGCCGAACATGAGTGGTTCCAGTCGCCGCAAGATCTGGAGCAGATCTACCTGCGCTCCAGCCTGACCGGCGAGATGGTGCCGCTGTCGGCCATCACCACCCTGTCCACCTCCGGCGTGGCTTCCAGCCTGAACCGCTACAACCGCGTGCGTTCCATCACACTCGAAGCCAATTTGGAAGACGGCTTGTCGCTCGGCCAGGCTTTGGATTACCTCAACGCGCTGACGCGCAAGACCCTGCCGCCAGAAGCCAATCTGGACTACAAAGGCCAGTCACGCGATTTCCAGACCGCCTCGAACTCCTTCTATTTCGTCTTCTTGTTCGGCGTGGTGGTCATCTTTCTGGTGCTCGCCGCGCAGTTCGAAAGCTTTATCCATCCGCTGGTGATTTTGCTGACCGTACCGCTGGCATTAGCGGGCGGGCTGTTCGCGTTGCTGGGTTACGGCATGAGCCTCAATATTTACAGCCAGATCGCGCTGGTATTGCTGCTCGGTCTGGCGACCAAAAACGGCATTCTGATTGTGGAGTTCACCAACCAGCTGCGTGACCGCGGCCTGCCGCTCTACCGCGCGCTGGTCAACGCCACGCAACTGCGTCTGCGCCCGATTGTGATGACCGCCGTCACTACCATCGTCGGCATGATTCCGCTGATCTTCTCCAGCGGCGCGGGGGCGGAAACGCGTTATATTTTGGGCATCGTGCTGTTCTGGGGCGTGGCGTTCTCGACTCTGCTGAGCCTGTTTATTATTCCAGTGGCCTACGCGCTGATTGCCAAACGCAGCGGCTCGCCATTGGCCAGCACCCACCAGCTGGAAAAGGCATTGGAAGAGAAAAATACGGCTCTGTAAAAAACCCGACAGGCCGGGTATTCTCGGTCTCACTAAGTTGTTGACAAAATTACTTGGTTTTCGCTATTGTTAGCTAATGGCACTATTCAGACCACTTCTTTACATGCTAATCGCTATCGCGATTTCGATTCGTCCGCTCATGGCCGAAGGGGTCATGCTGCATATGCCTCCCACTGAGGAATCGGCGGCACAGGACGCTGCATCACCCCATTCATCGGCGATGTATTCCTTGCATGTTATGGACAGTTCGATGATGTTGCAGCATCAACTTCACCATCCACAGCCTATGCAAGCCATGCAAATGAGCCAGACATCGGCGCATGTCATGGATTGTTGTAACGGCGATATGCAGCACTGCAATGTCGACTGCGCCAAAGGCCATTGCATGGTCATTGCCGCCGCGCCCGTTTTGGCTGTACAAAGCAAATTGGGGCTGGCCACCGTGGAAACCAGCCAGATTCTCACCATCCGTGCAGAAACCGTTCTGCAACGCGCCATCTCGCCTGAACTGCGCCCGCCGCTCGTCTAACGCTTAAAAATCAAACACCACCCCATCCGGCTATTCATAACACCAGCGCGGATTTTTACCCATTTTGATTTTTAGGAGTGTTTCACATGGAACATTTTTCAGCAAACGCGGCGATGCGATCACGCATCGCCGTGTCACGTCGTACTTTCATTAAAGGCACCGTCACCGGCAGTATCGCCGCTGCAACGAATTTGACGGTCTTTCCGGCTAACGCAAACCCGCTTACGGCCACGCCGCCTGCGGTTAAAACTACCGGCGTGCTTAGCGGCACGGAATTTCATCTCGACATCGTCCTCGCCGAAGTGAATTACAGCGGCCAACCGCGCATTGCCACCACCGTCAACGGTATGCTGCCGAGCCCCACATTGATATGGCGCGAAGGCGATGAAGTCACTCTGCATGTGACCAACCATCTGGATGAAGACAGCTCCATCCACTGGCACGGCATTATCCTGCCGTTTGAAATGGACGGCGTACCGGGGCTGACCTATGCCGGCATCAAACCCGGCGAAACCTTTACCTACCGCTTTAAAGTTCAACAACATGGCACCTATTGGTATCACAGCCATTCCGGGTTTCAGGAGCAAACCGGCATGTACGGTGCCATTGTCATTCTTCCCAAACAAGAGGATCCTTACGACTACCAGCGGGATTATGTGATTCAGCTTTCCGACTGGAGCGACGAACATCCTGATGACATCGTCCACAACCTCAAGAAGATGCCGAGTTATTACAACTACCAGCAACGCACGCTGGGGGAGTTCTTTGACGAAGTCAAAGCCATGGGCTTCTGGAACGCCTTCAACGCCCGCAAAATGTGGAACGAGATGCGCATGTCCGACCGCGACATCTCCGATGTCAGCGGCGCCACCTACACCTACCTGATGAGCGGAATCAATCCGTCCACCCAGTGGCGCGGCCTCTTCAAACCGGGAGAAACCGTGCGCCTGCGCTTTATCAACAGTGCGGCCATGACCTTCTTTGACGTGCGTATTCCCGGTCTGAAAATGACCGTCATTGCCGCCGACGGCAACCTGATCCAACCGGTGGAAATCGACGAATTCCGTCTCGGCGTGGCAGAAACTTATGACGTGCTGGTCACGCCCGAACATGACAGTGCCTATGCAATCTTCGCCCAAGCCATCGACCGCTCCGGCTACGCCTTGGGAAGCCTCACGCCGCGTCTTGAGGAAGGCGCGCAGGCGCCGGAAATGGATCCCGCACCGATCCTCAGCCACGCCGATATGGGGATGGGCATGATGCACCACGGGCATCACTCGATGGAAAACATGGATGACATGGCATTTGACAATATGGCGATGCAACCGGCCGATCAAGAGGTGATGGATCATAGTCAGCACACCATGCCCAATATGCAAATGGATATGCCGGCTACTGACGACAGCATGTCGGCAATGGATCACGCATCACACAGCGAGATGGATCACAGCCAACACACCATGGCAGCCGAACCGTCCATGGAACATGCCCATCAAATGGACATGGATGGCTACGCGGGCATGAACATGTCTGTGCCCGATGCCAACCTGCTGCCGCAGAACTGGCCAGTAGAGGAACCGCAGGTGGATTGGGGGCCGCAGGTCGATATGCGCGCCGACAATCCGCAATACCGTCTCGACGACCCCGGTGTTGGCCTGCGCGACAACGGACGCCGCGTGCTGACCTATGCCGATCTGCGCAACCTGCACTCCACCCGCAGCGCACCGCAGCCCGACCGCGAAATCGTGCTGCACCTCACCGGCAATATGGAGCGCTATGTCTGGTCGATCAACGGCATCCCCTATTCCAAAGCCGATCCCATTCACCTCCAATACGGCGAGCGGGTACGCATTACTTTTATCAACGACACCATGATGAACCACCCGATGCATCTGCACGGCATGTGGAGCGACCTGGAAACCGGCGACCTCAACTTCCTGCCGCGCAAACACACCGTGATTGTGCAGCCGGGCGCCAAAATCAGCTATCGCGTCACCGTCGATGCCAAAGGCGTCTGGGCCTATCACTGCCACATGCTCTACCACATGTCCGGCATGTTCCGCAAAGTGATCGTGGCCTGAGCCCTCTATCGGTTAAATGTAAGGAAAATCATCATGAAAAGTATTCAGCAAAACCATCGCTCAAAAATCTCAACAGGCCGGGTAGCGGCGCTGCTTTCAGGCTTTATGGCCTGCAGCGCCCACGCCGGAATGATGGACGACCCGACGGTCAGCAAACTCACCGTCAACCATCTTGAAATCAGCAATCAAGACCACAATCCCGTCCACTGGGATGCCGATTTCTGGGTCAAACAGTATCTCGATAAACTCGTGCTGCGCTCCGCAGGCGAAAGCGCTCAGGGTCAAAGCCATAGCCAGAACAGCCTGCTCTACGGCCGCGCCATCACCCCCTTCTGGGACGTCGAATTCGGCCTCGGCCACGATATCTACGAGCAGAAATCCCATAACTGGGGCATCGTCGGCCTCTCCGGCCTGGCGCCCTATTTCTTTGAAACCCAGGTGCAAGCGCTGGTGGACGGCGACGGCAAGGCCGGAGTGCGTCTGATGGGCGAATACGACGCGCTGTTAACCCAAAAATGGATACTGAGTCCGGAAATCGAAATTGCGGCCTACTCCGACGACATTCCCGAAATCGGTCTGGGTTCGGGACTCTCCTCGATGAGTCTGGGATTGCGCCTGCGTTATGAAATCAAACGCGAACTGGCACCTTACGTCGGCGTGGAATGGCATAAACTCTACGGCGATACCGCCAAGTTCCAGAATGAAGACCAGCAAACCTCTCTGGTTGCCGGCATTCGTTTCTGGTTTTAACCATTTAAAATGAACAGGCCGCCTAGATATTAATCTAGCGGCCCCTGCCGCCTCCAAATCCACCGCTAACACTTGTTCAATATAATAGTTAGCCTTTTCTCGAAACGAATTCAACAACGCGCGCAATCATGATTCTACGGCACACGACGTTATGGGTATTCCTCCAGCCAATCGGATATGCAGTTGTAATCCACGCGCCCGCGGGGGGG
>JACXUQ010000435.1 GCA_014763835.1 Thiotrichales bacterium | reverse complement strand
GTGCAACGGCAGATGCTTAAGATTCTTAGCGGCGACCGGCGTTATTTTGAGTGCACCCATCGCGTCAAGCATGAAGACGGCCACTATATCTGGGTACACGACAAAGGACAGATTTTCTACTCGCCACAGGGTGACATTGAACGCCTCAGCGCCATCCGTCTGGATGTCAGCAAACAGAAATGGATTGAGGACGAACTGGAACTGGACGCCAGCATCATCGACCTCTCCTCGGAAGGCATCGCGGTGGCGGATGCCGAACAGCAAATCGTGCGTTGCAACCATGCGCTGGCGGTTTCTTTGGGGCTGGATACAAGGCAATTGAAAACCCTGACGCTCGAAGAACTGCTCAACCTGATGCAGGACGAACCCAATCCCAATATTTTCACCAGCCTGAAAAACTACAGCGCCTGGCACGGCGAACTCACGCTGCACGACCCTGAAGGCAATATCAAACTGGCCAGCATCGTGCATCTGCAGAAAATTTTCCACGAAACCACGCAGCGCGAAAACTACAGCCTGATGCAGCTCGACATTACCGACCTGAAGCGCACCCAGCAGGCATTGGATGACCTGGCCAACAAAGACACCATTACCGGGCTGGCCAACCGCAACAAACTCTATCAATGCCTCGATCACGCCCTGACCCAAGGCCAACCGCTCTCTTTCCTCTTCCTTGACCTTGACGGTTTCAAACAGGTCAACGACACCCTCGGCCACGATATCGGCGACATCCTCCTGCAACAGGTGGCGCAGCGCCTGCTGACACTGCTTAACGAAACGGTCATGCTGGCGCGCCTGGGCGGCGACGAATTCGTGCTCTACTTTGTACCACAGACGGTGGATCTGACTGATACAGAGTTGGCCAAGGTGATTATCCAAACATTGCAACAGCCTTTCGAGATTGAAGGCCATACGGTGCAGATCGGCACCAGTATCGGCATTGCGCGCTATCCGCAGGACGGCGCTGAACGCAAAACGCTGATGAAAGCCGCGGATGACGCCATGTACCTGGCAAAACGCGCCGGTAAAGGGCGTTATGCCGAATTCGACACACTGGCCGGCTAAAACGCTTGGCGGATTTTAAGATTTTAAAAACTCAACAGGCCGGGTAGAAATGCCTACTACCCGGCCTGTTGAGTTTTTCTGACGAGTTTTGGCGCGCTTTATTCTGGCGCTTTTTTACGCGTGGTCTTAGCGGCGCTCTTAGTGGCGGTGGCCTTTTTAGCCGGCGCCTTCTTTGCTGCCGTTTTCTTGGCCGCTGTTTTTTTCGGTTCGGCCGCTTTCGCTGCCGGCTTCTTTGCCGCCGCACGCCCGCGCTTCTTCGGCTCCGGTGC
>JACXUQ010000434.1 GCA_014763835.1 Thiotrichales bacterium | reverse complement strand
AAACGCAGCTAATAGCTGGCTATTAGCAAGTTTTTCAACAAAAATCAGACGGTTTTTAACCATTTTTATTCGTGCAACCATCTCGTGCAAAGCTCTCTATTTATTTTCACGTATGTTGTAAAAACGCAGTTTGCTTAAGTGGCGTCAGGAGAGAGAGATGGGATTTAAGTGTGGTATTGTCGGTTTGCCGAATGTGGGTAAATCAACACTGTTCAATGCATTGACCAATGCCGGTATTGAATCGGCCAATTATCCTTTCTGTACCATCGAACCCAACGTCGGTGTGGTGCCTGTGCCTGATCCGCGTTTGGATGCCTTGGCTGAAATCGTGAAGCCACAGCGTATTCTGCCGACCACGATGGAATTTGTGGATATTGCCGGCCTGGTGGAAGGGGCTTCCAAAGGTGAAGGGCTGGGCAACAAGTTCTTGGCGAACATTCGTGAAACCGATGCTATTGCACAGGTGGTGCGTTGTTTTGAAAATGACGACATTGTCCACGTTGCAGGTAAAGTCGAGCCGTTGAGCGATATTGAAATTATCAATACCGAATTGGTGTTGGCCGACATGGAGTCGATTGAGAAAGCCATTCAAAAAGTACAGCGCGTCGCCAAAAGCGGTGACAAAGCCGCATCTGCACAGATGGCGGTGCTGGAAAAGGTTATGAAAGAAGTCGAGCAAGGTACCTTGGTGCGTATGATCGATCTGGATGACGAAGACCGCAAAGTCTTGGCTGGCTTGCACTTGTTGACCATCAAACCGATGATGTATATCGCCAACGTTAATGAAGACGGTTTTGAAAATAACCCGCATCTTGAGGCGGTACAAAAATTGGCGGCCGAGCAGGGCGCGATAGTCGTGCCGGTGTGTGCGGCAATCGAATCCGAAATTGCCGAGTTAGATGAAGAAGACAAAGCGGCCTTTTTGGAAGAGATGGGGCAGGAAGAGCCCGGCTTGAACCGCGTTATTCGCGCAGGTTTTGAATTATTGGGTCTGCAAACCTATTTCACCGCTGGTGTTAAAGAGGTGCGCGCCTGGACGGTTCGCAAAGGTGCAACCGCGCCACAGGCGGCGGGTGTAATTCATACCGATTTCGAGCGCGGCTTTATCCGTGCCGAAGTGATGGCCTACAGCGACTTTATTCAATTTAAAGGTGAGGCGGGTGCTAAAGAGGCCGGCAAGTTGCGTTTGGAAGGCAAGGAATATATTGTCCAGGATGGCGATGTGATGCACTTTAGATTCAATGTGTAAGAATTAATGTGTAAATTCTGCACCCAATTTTGCATTTAAAAACTGAACAGGCCGGGTAGGTGTGCTTACCCGGCCTGTTCAGTTTTATAC
>JACXUQ010000433.1 GCA_014763835.1 Thiotrichales bacterium | reverse complement strand
ATTTTTAACCATTTTTATTCGTGCAACCATCTCGTGCAAAGCTCTCTATTACACATTTTGTGCAGACAATAAAAAACCCCACAGGGCGAACCATGCGGGGTTTCTAAATATGGTGGGTCGTGGGCGATTCGAACGCCCGACCAATTGATTAAAAGTCAACTGCTCTACCGGCTGAGCTAACGACCCATATTGTAAGTTGTAAAAGAGCGGTTAGCTCTGTTACCTATCCAAGTTTCCTGTGTAAGGATGGTGGGTCGTGGGCGATTCGAACGCCCGACCAATTGATTAAAAGTCAACTGCTCTACCGGCTGAGCTAACGACCCCGCTTGGAATGGGGCGTATTATACATCGCTGACCTAGCAGTGCAAGCGTTTTTTGTGATTTTTGGCGTTTTTTTGCGCCACTTATTGCACGTTGCAATCCTGCGCTGCAACCGCCGTAAAACAAGCGATTGTTTTTATTACTTTTTACGCTACGAGACTCAACAAGCCGCCAATTCAAATGTTCCGAAGCAGTTCAGACTTGGTAACGCGTCGGGTCGGCCAGACCGGCATCCGCAAAGCCCTGCTTGCGCAGACGGCAGGAGTCGCACACCCCGCAGGCACGTCCTTCACGATCGGCCTGATAACAGGAAACCGTCAAGCTGTAATCCACGCCCAAGCGCGAACCCGCCTGAATAATCTCGGCCTTGGTCATCGCAATCAATGGCGTGCGGATATGCAGATGCTGCCCTTCTATCCCGACCTTAGTAGCCAGATTGGCCATTTTTTCAAACGCCTCGATAAATGCCGGACGACAGTCGGGATAGCCGGAGTAATCCACCGCATTGACACCGATAAAGATGTCATTCGCACCCAATACCTCTGCCAGTGCCAAGGCATACGACAGAAACACGGTATTGCGCGCCGGCACATAGGTCACCGGAATCTGGTTTTTATCCACCCCGTCCACCGGCACGGCAATGGAACTGTCGGTCAACGCCGAACCGCCGATCTGGCTCATATCCACCTGCACCACGCGATGGCTTGCCGCACCCTGCTGCTGGGCCAGGGCCGCCGCAAAATCGAGTTCGGCCCGATGGCGCTGACCATAATCGAAGCTGATGGTATGGCATTCGTAGCCTTCACTGCGGGCAATCGCCAATACAGTGGCGGAATCCAAGCCGCCGGAAAGTAAGATAACCGCTTTTTTAGATGCGTTTACTTGCATTACTTGTTTCACTTATTACTTATTGAGAGCTCTGCACGAGATGGCTACACGAATAAAAATGGTTAAAAATCGCCTGATTTTTCTCGACTTACCCCTGCGGGCGTCGAGTTCTTTGTTTCTCGACTTACCCC
>JACXUQ010000432.1 GCA_014763835.1 Thiotrichales bacterium | reverse complement strand
GGCTGACCTTAACGCCGGGCGCCGGCAGAATTTCAAACCGCGTGACCACCGGACCGGGCTGCACCGACTCCACCTTGACGGTGACGCCGAACTCCAACAAACGCTGTTCCAGTAACGACGAAAGCGCCGTGAGGTCTTCGGCGGAGAAACCCTCTTCATATTCCGGCGGCGGATTGAGCAGCTCCAGACTCGGCAAGTCACCCGACTGCACCATCGGCATAGCGCTCGACGGTTTTTGGCGGGTGCCAACTTTGACATGCGACAATGGCGTCTGTGCTGTCTCAGCACCCACTGCCTGTTGTATGGATTTTGGTTCTGCGCTTTCCAACTGCGGCTCGTCCTGCTCCCAAGGCAGATCGGCCAGATCGTCGTCGTTAATGCGGTGTTCCGGCTCTTTGAATGCCGCTGATGCGGCTGGTTCCGCCTTGGCGTTATCGGACTTTTTAAATACTTCCAACACCCTGGCCAGACCCGGCCTGTTGGGTTTTTCAGCCGGTTTGTCCAGATTTGCGACAACACTGGTCTGAATACGCGGTTGAATCACCACCCGGCCTGTTGGGTTTTCTGTGGTCCTTTTTGGGGTCAAAGCGCGCTTTTTAAGCGTGGCAAAACGCTCCGATTCCAATACCTTATCCTGAAATTGGGCCGATACATACTCGCCCGCCTGCCATGCCAGCCGACCGGTGACCTCGATAATGGTCAGCCAGGAATAGCTGGTAAACAGACTAAAGGCGATGGCGAACAATACCAGCAACGTCAGGGTCGCCCCAAGCAGATCCACCCCCGCCACCAGCCAATTGCTGAATTCATAGCCCCATACACCGCCGGCGGAATAGGGCAGTTCAATCAGGCCGCCCTGCGGCTGCATATACAGATTGGCCAAACCGGCTCCGGCGGAGATCAGCAGCAGCAAACCGGACAGACTCAGGCCGAAACGCACATAATCCAGATCACTGCCGGAGCGGACTTTGAGCGTGACCCAGGCGGCCATCAGAATACCGAACGGGATCAGAAACCCGAAAATGCCGAAAACATAAAGGATGATGGACGCCAACCACGCCCCGGTTTTGCCGCCGTAGTTTTTAAGTTCATGCACGCTGCCGGCGGTGTCGAAACCCGGATCATTCGGGTTGTAGCTGAACAGCACAATAAACAGAAAAAAAGCCAACCCGATGCAGCTCAGAACCAGTGCATCCTTGAGCACCCAGTTAAAGCGCCCTGTTGTCGGAGAAGCAGGCGCTCCAGCGGATGAGGTGGAGGCATCGGATGTTTTAACGGGCTTAAAGGTCATTGAGCGAATCGATTCTCTATAGCAGTCTTGGTGATGATGTAATGATAAGTAGGTTTAA
>JACXUQ010000431.1 GCA_014763835.1 Thiotrichales bacterium | reverse complement strand
CATCCAAAACACAAAATCGAGCTGCTGATCAAATTGCATGAACAGCGCCGCCGCGCCGCTGGCAACATGCTTGGGTTCGGAAAACAAACGCGCCAATGTCAGTTTGACGTGTTCAATCTGCTCTCGGTCAGCCGCCGATAAGGCCATGCCGTGCTGGCTGGCTGCAGGCGCATGCGCCTGCAAGCGGTACACATAAATCGGAATCTCCGCATTTACCCGGAAATGTCTGCGTTTGTTCTGCACGCCTCCCCCTTCTATAAGCAATGCTTAGCGGCGGTGGATCATGCCATGTCGTCTCGATCTGCTATGACCCACCGATTACGTCCGTTTTCCTTGGCTTTGTAAAGCGCTTTATCGGCTTTAGTATAAAGCTCTTCGCCGGTCAGTAAACAGGATTTATCTTGAAAAGCCAAGCCCGCCGAGGCCGTGACTCTGCCCAACGGATTTTTATCCTGGGGAATTTGCATGGCAGCCAGCTCCTCAAACATGGCCCCAATCCAGCACTCCCCTTCAGAAACATCCTTTAGACTCGCCAGCACCGCAAACTCTTCGCCCCCCAAGCGAAACGCAAATTCATTTGCCCGGCGGCTATGCCGGCTCAACAAACGGCCAAAACCGGCCAGGACCTGATCCCCCCTTGGGGTGTCCGTACTGATCATTGTATTTCTTGAAAAAATCAATATCGATCACCGCCAGCATCAACACCCTCTCCTCGCGTATACAGCGGCGACTTTCCAACTGCAGCAATCGGTTGAATTCGCGCCGGTTCAGCAGCCCTGTGAGTTCATCCTTGGCAATCAGGTCCGCCATTTTCAGGTTATCCCGCCGGGTATAGTAAAGCAGATACCCCCAAACCAGGATATACAAGAAGGCTTGTGCAATCAGCACCCCGATAAAGGCCTGATACCAGTATTGATGCTGTGTGGCCAAGGTTTCCGCATGACTTTGAATCTGTTGGAGCGCCTCCGTCACCTGCTGCTTGTAGCGCTGTTTCAATTCCGCATAGTCATCGCCAAACAGCACGGCTTCGGCTGCGCCGGCCTGACGTTCAGCCATCAGCTCGAAAGCGCGATACTCCAACATCACCAACTGACGGTTCAACTCAGAAATTTGATGAAAAAACGCGCCTATTTGCGGAGCAATAACCACCAGTTGCTGCAGGGCTTTAGTCATCTCCCGGTCAAACTGATCATAACGCGATTTGAAACCGGCACTGTTTGCCAGAACAGACAGACTGGCCGACATCGTCAGGGTTTCATCCAGATAGAGAATACGATTGGAGAGCAGTTCAACCTGACGCAACTTATGTTCTGCCTGGCTGTAACGGTCGAAGTGATAAAGCAGTAACGAAG
>JACXUQ010000047.1 GCA_014763835.1 Thiotrichales bacterium | reverse complement strand
TATCTGGCGTCGGGCATCGATCCGGACAAAAGCACCGTGTTTATCCAGTCGCAAGTACCCGAACATGCTGAACTGGCGTGGATTCTGAATTGCTCCACCTACATGGGTGAGTTGAGCCGAATGACACAGTTCAAGGACAAGTCGCAGAAACATGCCCAGAACATCAATGTCGGTCTGTTTGACTATCCGGTTCTGATGGCGGCCGATATTCTGCTGTACCAGACGGAGATAGTTCCGGTCGGCGCCGACCAGAAACAGCATCTGGAACTGACGCGTGATCTGGCGGTACGTTACAACAACCGATTTGAGCAGGAAATCTTTAAAGTGCCCGAGCCGTTTATTCCGCCGGCTACCTCGGGCGGGCGCATCATGAGCCTGCAGGACCCGACTTCCAAGATGTCCAAGTCGGACGAGAACAAAGACAATTTCATCGCCCTCCTGGACGATCCGAAGACCATTATCAAGAAATTCAAAAAGGCCGTGACCGACTCCGGCGCAGAAATCCATTACGATGTCGAAAACAAAGCGGGCGTATCCAACCTGTTGACGATCTACTCGGTCATCAGCGGCCAGTCGATTGACGAGGTGGTCAAACACTTTGAAGGCAAAATGTATGGCCATCTGAAAGTGGAACTAGGTGAATTGGTGGTGGAATACCTGCGTCCGATTCAGGAACGTTTCCACCAGATTCGCGACGACGAAACCGAACTGCGCGCCATTCTGAAAAAAGGCGCGGAAAACGCCCGTGAGCAGGCACAGAGCACTCTTAAGAAAGTTCACGAAACCATCGGCTTTGTATTGCCGTAATCGCTCCGCTCAACTCACTCCTCGCGCCCGCCGGACGCCTTTAGAAAAAGTCTGGCGGCGTTTTCATACGCCAGCTTGCGGGCAACCGGCTCCGGCAGCTGCGACAGCCAGATACGGATATCCTTAACGACGCTATCAAACGTCTGCCAGCGGTTGACGCTAAAGGTATCCACCGCCACCATAAAACGATCCTGATAGTCGATAAACAACTGCCGCCACTGCGGTGTCAGCCCGCGATGTTCGGAATAGCCGTCTGTACCCAATAGCAAGGTATCCCGCACCGAGGTGTCGATATAGAGGTGATGCGGATGGCGCTGCAATACCTCTCGCAAAAAGCCAGGCTCCGGGCGCGTCCCCATATGCGCCCATAACACCGTTACATTGGGTGCAATCGCAAAAATTTCATCGATAATCTCGGCATCGCCATGCGCCTGCAACATCAAACCGTGTTGCGCAGCCAATTCAACAATCCCCCTGAACACCGGGCTTTTCCGATTCTCAGCAAAAATATGAAACTCGCCGATTCCGCGATAAATGCCCTTTTTCAACGCCGCTTCCACTTTGGGCAACACCGTTCCGTCATGCATCCAATCGCGTTTGTCTTTCAACGTTTCATAAACACCCAGAAAAGGGATGATACGATCGGGAGCATAACGGTACAACGCCTCGGTGCCGTGATTCGGCGTACTGGAAATCAATGCATGGGTCACACGGTTGCGATCAAAAATCGCCATAATTTCCGCAGGCGTAAACACCTTGGCATCCTCGCCGCCATAGTGCAAATGGCTGTCGAAAATCGGCAGACTGTCGCGCGCCTCAACCGGCATATTCAACAGCATCAACGCACAACTCGCAGCTACAACATTCAACCAGCTAAACATTGCTTCCTACCCCACTTAACAACGCAACAAAACGCTCGCCAGCGGCCTGGATGGTTGAACTGTTATCAATTTTACAGCCGTTGGCCATGTCCAAGCGTTCAAACGCCTTGGCCCGGGCAATGCGCTCTTCAATCTCCGACCCACTCTCCCGACCGCGCCTTTGCAAACGTTCCCGCAAAATTGCCTCGCTGGCGGTAATCACCACCGGTACCAATGTCGGATGCAATAACCTGGCCTGTTCAAAATAGCCGCGCGAGCCATTCATCACCACATTCAAGCCAATTTGCAACCAGCTATCCACCTCAATGCCGAGGCCATAATCCCAACCATGACTATGCCAGTGAAATTTGAAGCAACCGCGCTGCAGGCGGTTGGTAAACTCTGCTTCAGAAAGATGGATATGATTCTCGCCGGCAATCTCAACAGGCCGGGTAATATAACGGTGCGCAAAGATCACCGGCGCCTGCGTTAAGCGCTCCCGCGCATAGCCTAGCAAGGTATCCTTTCCCGCACCGGAAGGTCCCATCACGTAGAACAAACGACCCGGCTTTGCTACTTGCAAAGCCGCATATTCGGCTTTTTGATTACTCACTCCCGGCCCCGTATGATTTTTGAGACGTTCCATCGCCCATAACCACTCTCCACTTAACGCCTGAATTAACGTCTAAAAATGAAAGCGATAAAAATAACGACGACGCCACCGATCACCAGATAAAAAAAGCCATCGCCCATCCACCATGTCGGCTCCTGATAAAGCAGTTGGGCCGTATCATTCATATAGGCTTGCTCCTGCTGAAGCAAAACCATGCCCTTTTGATTAATACTCTCAACCACCGGCCGAATCACCACCCAAATCAGTAGCGCCGCGCTGTTGATCAATATAGGAATTGAAATCTTGAACAACCATCCTACCAACCCGGCACCAAACAGGATTGCCGTCGTATGCAACATGGAGGCCTTTATCAGCGCATCATCGGCACCGGAATGCCAAGACCCCAAAAATACCAGGACGCTCACCAGCAGCACCAAGCCCGCTAAAAAATAAAGCGCTATCTCTTTGGTTTTCACATTCACATCCTTTAGATTAATCGATTCATAATGAAACCGTTTTTTAATCCTAAAAGAATACGGGATATTTTGAAAATCTTTTTCGCGTAGAGAGTCTTAAGAAATGACAGGCAGGCTGTTAGCAACAGCAGGAAATAAAAAAGGCCCGTAACATTTTACTGTTACGAGCCTCTAGAATAATGGCGCGCCCGAAGGGAGTCGAACCCCTAACCGCTCGGTTCGTAGCCGAGTACTCTATCCAATTGAGCTACGGGCGCGTTGTTTGTTGTGGCGTATTATAGAGTTTTTAAACGCACTGTCAACTCTATTTTTACCGTTTTATTTCAACTTTTTTAAGCTTGAAATAAATGGCGGAGACGGAGGGATTCGAACCCTCGATAGAGCTACAAACCCTATGCACCCTTAGCAGGGGTGTGCCTTCAGCCAACTCGGCCACGTCTCCGTTCAGGCGCGTATATTACAGTCTTAAAGCGGTGTTGTAAACCAAAAAGACGATTTTATGGGGATTTTTTTGTAGTGAATAAAAAGACTCTCAAAGCGGCTGCTATCGCTAGCGCGTCAGCAGTTTAATTTCCCGGTCGGCTTTGCGAAAACACAATCAACTTCCGACAACGGAGAGTTCAGCCATCTCGTTTTTGACCGTTTCGGTTTGAGGCTTTAGCAATAGCTCTTCACGATGAATCGACACCTCTTGCGGTGCCTCGATTCCGACGCGAACCTGCCCCCCTTTCACAGCGAGAATGGTTAGCTTGACGTTGTCGCCAATTAATAAAGATTCGCCTTCCCTGCGAGTAAGCACCAACATTGTCTAATCCTGCTATCATTTAAAATGACTGATAATCAGTGTATGCTTATTTTTATGCCAATATAATTCAGTTTTTTTATTGTGGCCGATAAGTAAGCCTAACACTCGCAAACCTTTATCAGACATAAAAAAACCCGCCGGAGCGGGTTTTCATAAAAACCGACAAGAATATCACTTGTCCAGTTCAAAAGCGTCGTGCAGCGACTGTACCGCCAACTCCAAATACTGCTCTTCAATCACCACCGAAATCTTGATCTCTGTAGTCCCGATCATCTGGATATTGATATTGTTATCCGCCAGAGTTTTGAACATACGACTGGCGATACCGGCGTGCGACTTCATACCCACACCCACCATCGAAATCTTAACGATTGAATCGTCAGACAATACCTCACGCGCACCCAGTTTATTGGCAGTGCTTTGCAGCATTTCCAACGCCGGAGCCAAATCGCCACGCGCAACGGTAAACGTAAAGTCAGTTGTTCCGTCAACGCCTTGGTTTTGGATAATCATGTCGATATCGATATTGGCATCCGAAATCGGCCCCAAAATCTGATAAGCCACACCAGGCTTGTCAGGCACACCCAAAATCATCAATTTAGCTTCATCGCGGCTAAACGCAATACCAGAGATTAGAGGTTTTTCCATCTCACTGTCCTTAAAATTCTCTTCTGAAGTAATTAGAGTACCGCCACCATCTTGCATTGAAGACAATACACGCAACGGCACATTGTATTTGCTGGCAAACTCCACTGAACGAATCTGCAATACCTTCGCACCCAAACTAGCTAATTCGAGCATTTCGTCAAACGTGATCTTATCCAAACGCTTTGCCTTAGGAACCACGCGCGGATCGGTGGTGTAAACCCCGTCCACATCGGTGTAAATCTGACACTCGTCTGCATTCAACGCCGCTGCCAAGGCTACCGCTGTCGTATCGGAACCGCCACGACCCAATGTGGTGATATCACCCTCTGGAGTCACGCCTTGGAAACCAGCAACCACCACCACTTTACCGGCATTGAGCTGATCGAAAATTTTCTGCGAATCAATCGCTTCGATACGCGCTTTAGTGTGTGCCTCATCCGTTTTGATCGGTACCTGCCAACCTGTGTAAGACACCGCCGGATAGCCTTTTTCCTGCAATGCCATGCTCAACAGGGCAATCGTGACCTGCTCGCCCGTCGTCAACAACACATCCATCTCACGTTTTGAAGGACGCTTTTGCACTTCATTCGCCAGAGCGACCAAACGGTTGGTTTCACCGCTCATTGCGGAAACAGCGACCACCACCTGGTGCCCTTCATCGACAAATTTGGCGACTTTATTCGCCACATTTTGGATACGCTCGATATTGCCTACCGAGGTACCGCCGTATTTTTGAACAATCAATGCCATGATTTTTAAATGTCTTCTTCGTTATCGCTATACAACTTACTTGGATGCAACCCAAGCTTCCACCGAAGCCAAAGCCTCATCCAACTTACTTGGATCTTTACCGCCGGCCATCGCCATATCCGGGCGACCACCGCCCTTACCGCCAACCTGCAAAGCAACATGATTGACCAGCTCGCCCGCTTTGAAACGATCGGTCACCGACTTGCTCACACCCGCCGCCAAACTGACCTTATCGCCTTCAACCGCCGCCAGAATAATGACCGCCGGCTCGAGCTTGTCTTTCAGTTTGTCGAGCGTTTCACGCAAGGTATTGCTATCCACGCCTTCCATTTTCGCCGCCAGCATCTTCACGCCGTTAACTTCTTTGGCGCTACCTGCCAAATCTGCCCCTTGCGAAGCGGCCATTTTGGCTTGAATTTGCTTCAATTCTTTTTCCATGGCACGGTAGTCCGCCATCACTTGGTTCACTTTGTCTGCGACCAGGTTCTTGTCGGATTTAACGGTTTGCGCAATCTGCTCCAGACGCGCTTCGTCTTCATAGATCATTGCCCAGGCTTTTTCGCCGGTGGCCGCTTCGATACGACGCACGCCCGAGGCGATGCCGCTTTCGGAAACGATGCGGAAAGGCCCGATTTCACCGACCGACTTCACGTGCGTTCCGCCGCATAGTTCCACCGAGAAATCGCCCATATCAACGACGCGGACGATATCGCCGTACTTCTCTCCGAACAGCGCCATCGCGCCCATTGCCTTGGCCGATTCGATATCCATCTCGTTGGTGCCAACCGGATTGTTCAGCATGATGTTTTCGTTGACCATCTGCTCGATCTTACGCAAATCCGCCGCAGAAATCGGCTCGAAATGCGAGAAGTCGAAACGCAGGCGATCAGGGCTAACCAAAGAACCTTTTTGCTGTACATGGGTACCTAGGACCTTACGCAACGCCGCATGCAACAAGTGGGTGGCTGAGTGGTTTTTCTCACTCGCACGGCGATCCTGAATATTGATCTTGGCGTGAATGGTTTGACCGACTGCAATCGTACCCGCCGTGGCTTTACCGTGATGCAGGAACAACTTGCCTTGCTTGTGCACATCGTCCACATGGAAACTGTGCATGCCTTCAGTCAAGCTGCCGCTATCGCCGACCTGACCGCCCGACTCCGCATAGAACGGCGTCTGATCCAGAATAATAATCGCCGCCTCGCCTTCATGGATGCTTTGTACCGATTGTCCGTCCACAAAGATCGCCAGAATCTTCGCATCCGCCTCATCGTTCATATAACCGATAAACTGGGTTTCACCCTCAAAATCCACGCGGCTTTGTGCGGTACCGGCAAAACTGCTGGCTGAACGCGCACGCTCGCGCTGCGCTTCCATTGCCTTTTCAAAACCGGCTTCGTCCACGCTCAATCCGCGCTCGCGCGCCACATCGGCGGTCAAATCGACCGGGAAACCGTAGGTATCGTACAGTTTGAATGCCATCTCGCCTTCAATCACATTACCACTCATCTCGGCAATGTAATCTTCCAGCAACTTCATGCCGTTTTCCAGAGTCTCTGCAAAGCGCTCCTCTTCCAGCTTCAAGACACGCTCAACGTTAGCCTGTTCCGCTTTCAACTCCGGATAAGCCGCGCCCATCTGCTCAACCAGTGTGGCCACCAGTTGATGGAAGAACGGCTGGCTTTGACCCAGTTTGTATCCATGGCGAATCGCACGACGGATAATGCGGCGCAAGACATAACCTCGCCCTTCGTTGGACGGCATCACCCCGTCGGCAATAATGAAGGAGCAGGAACGGATGTGGTCGGAAATAACACGCAACGAACTGTTGGCCAGGTCTTTTTCACCGGTCAGTTCGGAGGCTTTTTTAACCAGTGCCTGGAACAGGTCGATATCGTAGTTGTTATGCACACCCTGCATAACCGCCGCCAGACGCTCCAAGCCCATACCGGTGTCCACCGAAGGCTTTGGCAGTGGCGTCAAAGTGCCGTCGGCCGAACGGTCGAACTGCATGAACACCAGGTTCCAGATCTCGATATAGCGGTCACCGTCTTCGTCAGGCGAACCTGGAGGACCACCGGCCACATCCGCACCGTGGTCATAGAAAATTTCGGTACAAGGACCGCAAGGACCGGTATCTCCCATTGACCAGAAGTTGTCTTTAGCGCCGCAACGCGAAAAACGCTCGGCCGACACACCGACATCTTTCAACCAGATGTCTTCAGCTTCCTTGTCCTCTTCGAATACGGTGACCCACAATTTATCTTCAGGCAGTTTTAACTCTTTGGTCAGGAACTCCCAGGCAAAAGCGATCGCTTCACGCTTGAAATAATCGCCAAAACTGAAGTTACCCAGCATCTCAAAGAACGTATGGTGACGCGCGGTGTAGCCCACGTTCTCCAAATCGTTATGCTTGCCGCCGGCACGGATACAGCGTTGCACCGTGGTCGCACGGTTATAGTCACGCTTTTCCAATCCCAGGAAGGTATCCTTGAACTGCACCATTCCGGCGTTAGTGAACAACAGCGTCGGGTCATTAGCAGGCACCACCGGACTCGAATGAATCGCCGTATGCTGCTTCTTCACAAAAAAGTCTATAAACGCTTTTCTGATTTCTGCACTGGTCATAGGGTTAAAACCTTAAAATGTATAAAATAATACTGTTTGTCAGTCCGCAAGAATGATTGCCAACTAACGGAAAACTTTCCAAATCCATTCCGCCGGAAAACCGCGGCTTTGCAAGAAGCGCATGCGCTTGGCCTGCTCATTGCGTTTTTTTCGGCGTTTTTTTCGGCGTTTTTTTCAAGTTCGGCAAAACCGGCATCTTGCGCAAACTTCTGCAACAGTTTTTGCCGCAACTCCTTGGCGCCATGCTCACGCATCGCCAGAAGTGCGGTGGCTTTGGCTTCGATTCTCTGCCTGAGCGTTCGCTCCAGCGTGGCCAGCTCTGCGCCATCGTCAAACGGATTGTCGCTGAAATAGTCTAGCGTCTGCGTTTGAGGCGCATCAGCTTGCAAAAGACCGCGCTCGCGTAAAAAGGCTTCTGCCTCTTTCACCCTTGCCTTCCGTTAACAAGCGGCTTATTCAGCCATGTCCAAAAAATCGCTCTCGGCCTCTTCAGACATTGCGCTGGTTTTACCGCTGCGTGCCGGCATCATACTGGCTTTAATCTTCACCATCAGTTCTTCGGCAATCTGCGGATTGTCGATCAGATACTGGCGTGCATTATCCTTGCCTTGACCGATCTTGCTGCCGTTGTAGCTGTACCAGGAGCCGGATTTTTCAATCAGTTTTTCCTGAACGCCCAAATCAATAATCTCGCCTTCACGGGAAATGCCTTGGCCGTAAAGGATGTCGAACTCCACCTGCTTAAACGGTGGCGCCACCTTATTTTTGACGACCTTCACGCGGGTTTCGTTGCCCAGCACCTCTTCGCCTTTTTTGATCGCGCCGATGCGGCGGATGTCCAGACGCACCGATGCATAGAATTTCAAGGCATTACCACCGGTGGTGGTTTCCGGGCTGCCGAACATCACGCCGATCTTCATACGGATCTGGTTGATAAAAATCACCAGCGTATTGGTACGTTTGATATTGGCGGTCAGCTTACGCAACGCCTGCGACATCAAACGCGCCTGCAAACCCACGTGCGAATCACCCATATCGCCTTCGATTTCCGCCTTCGGCGTCAAGGCCGCGACCGAGTCAACCACCACGATATCCACCGCACCGGAACGCACCAACGCATCGGTAATTTCCAGCGCCTGCTCGCCTGTATCCGGTTGCGACACCAACAGATTGTCGATATCCACACCCAGTTTTTCCGCGTAGATCGGATCCAGCGCGTGTTCGGCATCCACAAACGCCGCCGTGCCGCCGGATTTCTGCGCTTCGGCAATGGCATGCAACGTCAAAGTTGTTTTACCGGAAGATTCCGGACCATAGATTTCAACGATACGGCCGCGCGGCAAACCGCCGATTCCCAATGCCATATCCAAGCCCAAAGAACCGGTTGAAACCGCCTCTATGTCACGCGATACGGTACTGTCGCCCATACGCATGATCGAACCTTTGCCAAACTGCTTCTCAATTTGGCCCAAAGCGGCGGCCAGTGCTTTTTGCTTATTCTCATCCATCTTTCTACGGTCCTTTACTTTGGCTTTTTTAAATTTTTGCCCATTCTTCAGGCTAAAAAAGCGCGGCTTTCCATGTGTTAGCCACGCTTTTTTATGATTCCGTCAGCAAATAAAAAACCTGAATATGATCAGGTTTTAGAAAACTTTCCCAGGCCTATTTAAACCTCTCCTTTCGGCAAGGCTTAAGCGCCTGAATAACCGCGGGATTATCCCATAATTCGCATTTAAATCCTAGCGTGACAATAAACAATTTTCAGCACGCCTTTTCTGTTCATCAGGCAAACCGCATCACTCAACGGGTTGCGAATTCAAGAGTTTCATAATCCCCATCAGCGCCGCTTCGGTCGTCTGTTCGCGCACCGCCTGACGATCGCCGTCAAACAAAAAAGTCTGGCTCTCCACCTTGTCGAGCCCCTGCATCGCCCAGGCGATCCACACCGTGCCCACCGGCTTGTCGGGCGATCCGCCCCCCGGACCGGCAATGCCGCTGCACGCCACACTGACCTTGGCATGCGATTGCTGCAACGCACCCAGCGCCATCTCCTCGACACACTCGCGGCTCACCGCGCCTTTTTTCTGGATAGTCGCTTCCTTGACGCCCAGCATCTCTTTTTTGGATTCATAACTATAGGTGATATAAGAACGGTCAAACCAGGCGGTACTGCCGCCGATGGAGGTCAACGCCTCGGCAATCATGCCGCCGGTGCAGGACTCCGCCGTCACCACCATCGTGCCATGATTCACCAACGCCTGACCCACTTCTTTCACCAAGGTTTCAAATCCCATCTTTAACGACTCCATCATTGCTATCGACGATAATATGGCCTAGCATACCCGTTTTTAGGGTTTATTCAACCTTATCTAACCTGACCCTTTTACGTGACCGTTTCCGGAAGAACATGAGCAAAACCCAGTCAGCAAGCGCCGCCCACACTCCCATGATGCAACAATACTTGGCGATTAAAGCCGAGCATCCCAGCCATCTGCTGTTCTACCGCATGGGGGATTTTTATGAACTGTTTTACGAAGACGCGCAAAAGGCCGCTCGCCTGCTCGACATCACCCTGACAGCGCGCGGCAAATCCGCCGGCCAGCCGATTCCGATGGCGGGCATTCCGCACCACGCCGCTGACGGCTATCTGGCAAAGCTGGTCAAACTCGGCGAATCGGTCGCCATCTGCGAACAGGTCGGCGATCCGGCCACCAGCAAAGGCCCGGTGGAACGCAAAGTGGTGCGCATTATCACGCCGGGTACCTTGGTGGAAGAGAACCTGCTGGAAGAGTCGCGTGAAAACCTGCTAGCCGCCATCAACCTGCACAACGACTTGTTCGGCCTGGCGGCGCTGGATGTCGCCGGTGGACGTTTCGAGGCGACGCAACTCGATAATATCAATCAACTCGCCGCTGAACTGGAGCGCCTTAAACCCGCTGAACTTTTACTGGCCGACGACGATGCGCTTTTGGCGGCTTTGCCGGAAGCGATTCAAAACCGGACAGGCCGGGTGCGCTATCCCGCCTGGCATTTCGAGCCGCAAAGCGCCAAAAAACGTCTGACCGAGCACTTCAAAACCCAGGATTTGCTGGCTTTCGGTTGCGAAAGCAAACCCGCGGTCATTGCTTCGGCCGGCGCCATTCTGCATTACGCCAAAACCATGCTGCAAAACGGCCTGGATCATGTGCACAGCTTGCACACTTATCAAACCGACGACACCCTGGTGTTGGACGCCATCAGCCGCCGCAACCTGGAAATCGACCTCAATCTCAGCGGCGGCACGCACAATACCTTGGCGGCGATCCTCGATCACACCGCCACCGCCATGGGCAGCCGCCTGCTGAAGCGCTGGCTGAATCAACCGCTGCGTAACCACGCCATCCTGAATGCACGTCTGGATGCCATCGACGACCTGATTCAACAGCAGAACGATACCTTGCTACGCCAATCGCTTAAACAGATCGGCGATATGGAACGCATTCTCAGCCGTGTTGCGCTCTATTCAGCTCGTCCGCGCGACCTGTTACAACTCGGCCGCGCGCTGCAAACCTTGCCCGAACTGCACACGCTGTTGGAAACTCAACAGGCCGGCAAACTCCTGCAGCTTGGCCAACAAATCGGCCGCTATCCCGACTTGGCGGAGCTGCTGGATCGTGCCATCTGCGACAATCCGCCGATGCTGATCCGCGATGGCGGCGTGATTGCCGAAGATTACGATGCCGAACTCGACGAACTGCGCAACCTCAAGCACGAGGCCGGCGACTACCTGTTGCAGCTCGAACAGCGCGAGCGCGAGCGCACCGGGATCAGCACGCTCAAGGTCGGTTACAACCGCGTGCACGGCTACTATATCGAAGTCAGCAAACTGCAAAGCGAACAGGTGCCGGCCGACTATCAGCGCCGCCAGACACTGAAAGGTCAGGAACGCTATATCATCCCCGAACTCAAAACCTTTGAAGACAAAGTCTTGAGCGCCGGCGAAAAAGCGTTGGCCCGTGAAAAATGGCTCTACCAGCAGTTGTTGGAAACACTGAATGAATCGCTCAAGGCGCTGCAGACCACCGCGCAGGCGTTGGCGGAACTCGATGTGCTCGTCAACTTGGCCATGCAGGCGCAGGCGCTGAATCTGTGCCGCCCGCAACTGAGCGACGAACCCGGCCTGTTCATTTTAAAAGGCCGCCATTTGACGGTTGAAGCGCTCTCCAAAGAGCCGTTTATTCCCAACGACACCGACTTCAATCCGGCGCGTCAGCTGCAGATTATCACCGGCCCCAACATGGGCGGTAAATCGACCTATATGCGCCAGACCGCGTTGATTGCACTGCTGGCCTATATCGGCAGCTATGTGCCGGCCGACGAAGCACGCATCGGCCCGATCGACCGCATATTCACGCGCATCGGCGCCTCCGACGACCTGACTTCCGGACGTTCGACCTTTATGGTGGAGATGACCGAAACCGCCAACATCCTGCATCACGCCACCGCCGAATCGCTGATTCTGATGGACGAAGTCGGCCGCGGCACCTCCACTTTCGACGGCCTGGCGCTGGCCTGGGCGATTGCCGAACACCTGGCTACCCATATCAAGGGCTTCTGCCTGTTCGCCACCCACTATTTCGAACTGACGACACTCGCCGAACAATTCAGCAATACGGCGAATGTCCATTTGGATGCGATCGAACATGGCGATAAGATTGTCTTTTTGCACCAGTTGCAGGAAGGCCCGGCCTCACAGAGTTATGGGCTACAAGTAGCGGCACTGGCTGGCGTGCCGCAAGCGGTCATCAAACGCGCCAAACAGCATCTGACCAGTTTGGAAAACCAAAGCGTTGCGAGCCTGCAACAGCCGCAGAACCGCAGCGTGCCGCAGCAGCAATTCGAACTGTTTGCCGAGCCGGCGCCCGATCCGGTCGCCGAAGCCCTGAAAGAGGCGATTGACGCCATCAATCCGGACGAAATGACACCCAAAATGGCGCTCGACGCCCTCTACGCGCTTAAAGCCCAGCTGAAGAACTAATATGACAGAACAACAGCATTCCCCACAACAAGCCTATATCGCCGATGTCACCGCCGACAACCTCGCCGAGCTGATCGAATTTTCGCACAAGATTCCGTTATGGCTGCAATTCTGGCAGCCGCAACACGAGGCCAGCATCACCGCCGTCAACCATCTGGTCGGCTTGGCGCAACTACGCGCCGGCGATTTTATTCTCGCCAAAGTGCATATCGGCCAGCAGAGCGAAATTGCCCAACGCCTTGGCGTGACACAGGCGCCCGCTAGTAAACTCATTGTTAAAGGCGAGATCGTCGCCCAAAGCGATGCCTTACTGACAGAACAGAAATACCGCGAACTGCTTGCGCCGCATGTCCCGGCCGAAGCCTCCGAAGTCCTGCGTCAACAGGCGCAGGTTGCTTTTGCCGAAGGCGACTTGGAACAGGCGTTGCAACTCTTGGCACAGGCCACCAGCGTCAACCCCAACAACTTTCTGGTGCACCTCGATCTGGTGCAGATGTACCTGCTGCAAGGCCATCTGGATAAAGCGCAGACGCTGTTCGACAAACTGCCGGACGAAGCCAAGCAGTCCGCCGACGGCAAACGCACCCTTGGCCTGTTGTTCTTTTCCGGCATTGTCGCCGAGGCGGACGATCTGCCGAGCATTCAACAGGCGCTGGACGAGAATCCGCAAAATCCGGCAGCGCTGTACGCATTGGCAGGCTATCTGGTATTGCATAACCAGCCCGAACAGGCGATGGAAGCGTTATTTACACTTTTCAAAGCCGATCGTGGCTATAATGAAGGCGCCGCGCAAAAAGCGTTGATACAGCTGTTTACCATGCTGACGCCAACCCATCCGCAATGGGTGGCTCAGGCGCGCCGCACCTTACAAGGTTTGCTCTATTAGAGAGCTTTGCACGAGATGGCTACACGAATAAAAATGGTTAAAAATAGCCTGATTTTTGTTGAAAAACTTGCTAATAGCGAGCTATTAGCTG
>JACXUQ010000046.1 GCA_014763835.1 Thiotrichales bacterium | reverse complement strand
TCATATAAATAATCTGCCCGCGACGGTTGACCATCATAATCTGCGATGATGCGCTGTCCAGGGCCGATTTCAAGCGCGTACTGCGGTTAAGTCGGGTATGCGCATCGTCATACATTTCACCTAGCTGGACCTGCATCACCTTGACCGCCGAGATCAGTTTGCTCAGCGAGTGTTGCCCGTATGTATTCACCTGCCCCGAAAAATCCCCTTCGCGCATTTTGTCAATCAACGCTTTGGCTTGACCAAGACGGATATAAGCATATTTTTTGCCTGCCCAGGCATAAACAAAAAACAGCGCACCGAGCGCTGCGACCCAGGAAACAGGAATTCCACCATGCCCGCCTGAATCAAAGTAGCGCCAACGCCAAGCAGCGCAATCATCGTCAACATCAAATTGAACGGATGAATTTCGTTAAACAGATACATATGTTGCAACGGGGTGATTTTAAAACCATTACGCACGATGATTCGACCTTGCAGAACCTCTTTGTAGAACTGCTCCGCCTGCCGCTTGCGCGCCTCATCGATCGGTTTTATTACAGATAGAAAACCAATGATTTTTCCATCTTGCACTCTTGGAATCACATTAGCTTCCACCCAATAATGTTGCCCTTCTTTAGTGCGGTTCTTAACAACTTGAACCCATGGCTTACCCGCGCGAATCGTTTGCCACAAATCCTTAAAAACCGCTTTGGAAACATCTGGATGGCGTATGATACTATGCGGTTGACCAAGCAACTCCTCTCGGGAATCACCGCTCGCCTCTACAAAGGCGTCATTAACTTCAACGATTGTGCCTGTCAAATCGGTCTTTGAAACCAACGTCCCCAGTTCTGAAATATCGACTTCTGTTTGTGTTACTGCGCGATCCATAGCCATTCCTAACGTTGAATTGTGATCATCTTTTAAACGGATATCTGCACGGTTTCGACCGACTTGTCGTGATAAAACACATCAAAACAGGCCACATAAAGCTCACCCGTGGCCAAATTGACCGTTTTGGAAACGGTCAGACACAACTGCATGTCAATTAACGAACGGTAAGGGTTGGAGACATAAATGCGACCGGGAAACTCCATCGCCTTCATGAAATAACGGCGGTTTTTCCAGCACAAACCTTTGCCCTTTTTTAAGATATCATGCATCGCCGTCTTGTTGCTCTCCCACTCCTCGCTGACCTGATAACCGTCTTCATCAAGAATAAAAAAGCGCTTTACAAACGACAGCGACGAAATCTGGAGCATATTGTTTTCCAGCGCCTCCAGACTCAAGGGTGCGTCCAGCTCGTCAAACAGCGCCTCGTACCCCCGTTGCTGGATATGGCGAACAAACTGCTTTTCATTCAGATAGGTCGGAAATTCCGCCGTAATCTCTTTGATGCGCTGCTCACCCTCCGCCAGCTTATCCAGCGACTCATGCGGCCGGGCAAAATAAAACCCCTGCACCAGATCAATGCCCACATCCATCGCCATCAAGGCCTGCGCGCGGGTTTCGATCCCCTCCATCAACGAGATGCTGCCCGCCTCTTTAATCAAGCGGTTCAGATTTCTGAGAATGCTTTGACTGCGCAGGCTTTTACTGGCCTCCAGTAGTACGCGGCGATCAAGTTTGACGATATCCGGCTGCGCTTTCCAAATGCGGTCAATATTGGAGTGGCCTGCCCCGAAATCATCCAACGCTATCAGGCAGCCGATCTCGCGGAACATGCCGATCAGCCGCTCAAACAAGGCCTCATCGGCGATCTCGCTCTCGACAATCTCAATGACGATTTCGTGCCCTTTGATCTTTAATTCAGTCAACAGGTCACCCAGACAAAAATCGTCCAGACTCTGCAAATTGGCAAAATCCAGATTCAGAAACAACCAGCTCTCTTCCGGCTTGACCTTCTGCCAATGCAACAGATGCATCCAGTTCAGTGTCCGCGAATAATCCGCCGCCGAAATATGGCTGGGCGGCGTCAAACACTCCGCCGCCCCCAGCGCCCTGCCTTTGGATGTGCGGCCGCGAATCAGCGCTTCGGCGCCAATACACGCCTGGTTCGAAAAACTGTAAATGGGCTGAAATACCGAAAACAACTCGCGGTCTGTCATTGGACTTAACTGCTCTCCCACCTCCCTGTTAGGATAAAATTGAATAACACTTGCTCCCATCTGAGTACTGTCCACTTTTTGGCTTCCGGGCCATTTTTCCAATTACTACGCCGACAAAGCGGCCACTACATCGCAGACTTCATGGGCGACCACCGAGATTTTCTTGCCCTGATCCATCGCCATTTTGCGCAGGGTTTTATAAGCCTGATCCTCAGACATATTCTTATGTTCGATCAACAGTCCCTTCGCCCGCTCAATCACCGCCCGCTCGGCCAACTTGTCCTTGACCTGCAACAACTCTTTTTTCATGCTCTGACACAGTTTGAAACGCGCCATGGCCACCTCAATAATCGACTGCACCCTCGAGCTGGTTTTTCCATCGACAATAAAGGCGCTGATACCGGCCTTGACCGAACGCGCGATCAGATGCGAATCATGCTCGGCGCTGAAACACACCACCGGCTTGGGGCAATATTCATGCACCACCGCACACTGCTCCAATAACGACGCCGACGGCTTGGCCACATCCAACACAATCAAATCCGCCGAGGACGTTGTCAGGGCTTTCAATACATTGTCAGTAACGGAAATCACCTCGACGCGTCTAGCATTCAATGCCCGCAAACCGTCCAACAAAACCTGACTGCCATCCGGCGCATCACTTACCAGCAATACTTCTAAACTCACTTTAGCCTCCAGAATTCACAGCGTCACTTAAAATCATTAACAAATTTTAATCCATAAAACAAATAATCATTTTTATTCAATAAGTTAATAAACAACCAATACTTTAAAAAGGATGATTAAAATCCATTTAAATGCAAGCTTGCACCAAAAGAAATAACTATAAGGAAAAGAATCGGCGAGATAATAAAAAAGCCCGCTTAAGGGGCGCTTAAGCGGGCTTTGAAAACGAAGGGATTTTAGGCCTGAAAAAACTCAACAGGCCGGGTAAGGCCTAAGCCTTTTTACCGCTGGTCGAAACATGATAATGCGGGTCTTCAGACACATTGATCTCAATCAGCTCTTTCGCATCCTGTAACAACACATGACACTCCGGGCTCAAATGCTTCAATACCAGCTTCTTGCCTGCAGCACGGTATTTCTTGGTCAGACTGTCAATCGCCTCCAAACCGGTGTGGTCGTAGACGCGCGAATGCATGAAATCGATCTGCACGCATTCCGGATCGTTTTTAGGATCAAAACTGTCGATGAAGTTCTTCGCCGAGGCAAAGAACAGCGGCCCCTGCACCTTGTAGGTCTTAACGGTTTTGCCGTCGATCTCTTCAAGCGAAGTTTCCAGCAGAATGCGCTGCGCGTGCTGCCACGCAAACACCAGGGCCGACACCACCACGCCGGCAATCACCGCCACGGCCAGATCAAAAATGACCGTCAACGCCGTCACCAGCACCATCACAAACGCATCGGCCTTGGTCATACCGCGCATGATATTCCAGCTCGACCAGTTGAACGTCGCAATCACCACAAAAAACATCAAGCCGACCAAGGCACCAATCGGCACCTGCTCGATCAGCGGCGAGGCCACCAGCACAATAACCAACAGCCCCAGTGCCGCGGTAATGCCCGACAAACGCCCCGCGCCGCCCGATTTGACGTTAATCATCGACTGGC
Source organism: Thiotrichales bacterium (assembly GCA_014763835.1). Lineage (GTDB taxonomy): Bacteria > Pseudomonadota > Gammaproteobacteria > Thiomicrospirales > Thiomicrospiraceae > Thiomicrorhabdus. The sequence continues at coordinate 4,395 of JACXUQ010000046.1, read as the reverse complement.
CGATCAACGCGCAGCCGCCCATCGTACCAAAGGTGCCTGCGGTACAGTTGGCCGCCCCCAAGGCGATACACTCTTTGTTGGCCTTGCCGCGGGTTTCGGTAATGTCGTCAATCAACGTCATCGTCAGCAGCGACTCGACCGAACCGATAATTGTCAGAATCAGCGCATAAGGCAACACAATCCACAGGGTTTGCAGACTCCAGAAATCCGCCGGCAAGGTGGTGAACCAGCTTAATCCCTGAAAACCGCCCGCCGTGCCGTCACCGTACACCAAGGATTCCAGCGTGCCGGACACCGCCGCACGATCACCCACGGTAATCGCATTGATATCAAACAGCACCACCGCAACCGACACCAATACAATCGCCGCCAAGGCCGAGGGCACCGCCTTGGTCAAACGCGGCAGCAGATAGATAATCGCCAGGGTCGCGGCAATAATCAGCAGCATGATATTGAGGCTCTCGCCGGTCAACCACTGACCTTCCGCATCCTTGAACTGCGTGAACTGCGCTACCAGAATAATCAGCGCCAAGCCGTTCACAAATCCGAGCATGACCGGCGACGGCACCATACGGATAAACCGCGCCCACTTCATCACGCCGATAAAAATCTGCATCATGCCCATCAGAATCACCGCCAAAAACAGATAGGAGGCGCCATGCTCCATCACCAGATGCATCATCACTACCGCCAACGAACCGGCCGCCGCCGTAATCATGCCGGGGCGCCCGCCGAAAATGGCGGTGATCATGCCCACGATAATCGCCGCGTACAGTCCCACCAAAGGGTGCACGCCGGCCACAAAGGCAAAGGCCACCGCTTCCGGAACCAACGCCAAAGCCACGGTAATACCCGATAAGGTATCGTTTTTATAGGTCCGCCAATTGAACGGTACTTTCTGTTTCATGTGAACTCCCTAATGTAAAGTGCTGCAAATTCTAACAAAAACCCGCTACAATTTCCCGGGTAAGCGCCTCTGAACACAACCCCCACTTCACAAAGGAACCTACCATGTGGATTAACCATATTGGCGAAATCGCCATGGGATTTTTTATCTTGTTACTTGTCGTCCATTTCGGCCTGCACTTCCTTTTCAAAGCAAAACGTGTTAAAAAACAAAAGGATGCACAAAAAGAGGATTAACCCATGTTAATCAAATTCCTTGGTTTTCTGGTCGGAACGATTTATTTGGTGTTTTTCTGGGTCGGCGGCCCGTTTTCGCTCTACATGCTCTTCTTTGCCTCAGCCGAACAAATTCGCGACTGGTTCTTCTATATGGCCATCGGTGCCGTACTCGTCACCCTGCTCACCTTAGCGTATGAAAAAATCGCCCAATCCAAAGACCCGCTCAATCCATCACAATTCATGATTCTGCCGATGGGCATTTTAGCGTCCGTTTTAAACTTTATTGTCAGCTACACCGCGTCCTTTTGGATGTAATACCTTTCTGAAGCCTCAAATCCCAAAAACAAAAAACCCGGCCTGTTGAGTTTTAAACAGGCCGGGTTTTGGCTGTCATCAACCTTTATAAGCGGTTAATTACAGGTAAGAACAGCAGTAATCCGCAACGGTTTTCACTTTGATGCCGAACTTGGAGTTAGCTGGCACTTCAAAGCTTTGACCGACTGGAATCCCTTTCCACTCGGTTTCGCCCGGCAGTAATACTTCGACTTCACCTGCCATCATTTCCATGATTTCGGCCGCATCCGTACCAAACTCGTAATCGCCGGGCATCATGATACCCAGAGTCTTTTTAGTGCCGTCAGCAAACAGTACGGTACGGCTGGTGACCTTACCGTCAAAATAGATATTGGCTTTTTTAACCACTGTAACATTGTCAAACTGTGACATTTCAATTCCTTTAATTCGGTTTAAATTTCGCCACAGATTATAGCCGCAAATCCACCGTGACCGCTAACGGTTTTTCAAACCTGCCAAAAGGCTAGTCGTCGTTTCTCAGCACCGCCTGCTCGGCTGCGTCCAAATCGCAAATGGATACGTTCAAGTTGTGCAGACGACCATCTTTGATGTCGTAAATAAAACCGTGAATGCACAACTCCTGGCCTTTTTTCCAGGCCTTTTTCACTGCCGGAATATGGCAGATATTACGCACCTGCTCCATCACATTCAATTCGCACAAGCGGTTAACGCGTTGCTCGTAGGGCATCGCATCCAACTCCTGCTGGGCGCGGCGATAGTATTTGCGGATGGGGCGAATCCAGTGGTCGATCAGATCGGGATTGGTTTCTTCCATGGCCGCCATGACACCACCACAACCGTAATGGCCGTTGACGATAATATGTTTCACCTTGAGCACTTCGACGGCGTACTGAATAACACTCAGCACATTCATGTCGCTGGAGTTGACCAAATTAGCAATATTACGGTGCACGAAAATCGTGCCCGGATCCATTTTCACCAGCTCATTCGCAGGCACACGACTGTCTGAACAGCCGATCCACAAATATTCGGGTTTTTGTTGAGCGGACAACGTAGAAAAGAAGTTGGGGCGAGCGGCATTAACCTCGTCTACCCATTGTTGGTTGTTATTGAGCAGCAGGTCAATCGAGGGGTGAGATTCACAGCATTTTTGGCACATAGTCGATCCTTTTGAGACGGCTCGGCACCACGTCCGCCCTTGTCCCCGCACAGGACGGCATGGTCTAAACCCGATTCAGCGTGTTATCAGAACATAAAAAATGCCCTGGGTAAGGGCATTTGTTACGGATTTAGAGGCGTATTATACAGCAAGAAAGCGTTTTCGCACCTTACTTAGTACAGCCTGATTAAAACCAGGTATGGGTGCTAACCGGCTTGTCCTTGGGCCTATGCTCATTCCCCAGCTCGTAAGCGGCTTTGAGTGCTTTGGCAATTTGCGGGTTGGCTTGCAGATCAATTTGATGATTCTGCGCGATTTCCTGCAGATACGCATCAGGACCCATTTCTTGATAAAGTTCCAGAAAGGCTTCAACGCGCATTGGCAGATTCGGGATCGCCGATGCAATGCGCGATTGAAAACGAATCACTTCCATCTCGCTGGATTCCAGCATCTCGAATTTATAAGAGATGACATCCAAGTCATTCAACTTCGCAATTCGATTCGGAAGCTGCTCCAAAAACAGGTCGATATCATCAATAATGGCAGGTAGATCAATATCGGACTCATAGCAAAAGGTTTCACCACGAAAATCAAATTCCGAACGTACCGTTATGATTGATTTCATCACTCCCTCTCTAATCTCAGTGTGTCAGCTTCATAAAGACTTGCGGCAACAATTCCGGCAACTTCTCAACACGGTCAATCACCGTATATTGATTGCCGAACACGTCTGCCACATACTCATCCGCTTTAGGATCGACCGTGATGCAGTAGGAGTAAATCCCCTTACTCTGCAACTCTTCGACCGCCTTGTGCGTATCCTGAATCAACGTCTGCGGGTCTTTGGCATCAATGTCCGCCGGCTCGCCGTCGGTTAACACCAACATCAGCTTTTTCTCCGCTTTCTGTGCTTCAAGATAATGCGCCGCATGACGCATCGCCGCACCCATACGGGTTGAATAAGACGCCTCCATCGCCGCAATGCGCGCCTTGACTTCATCGGTATAACCTTCCGAGAAGCCTTTGATGTGCTGGTAACGCACTTCATGGCGGGTATCCGAACAGAAACCGGCAATCGCAAACTTATCGCCCAACTTCTCGACCGTCCAAGCGGTAATCGCCAAAGCTTCTTCGGAAAGTTCCAATAAGGTCTGCCCCGTTTCCGGATTACGCTCATTCAACGATTGCGACGTATCCACCAGCAACATCACCGCAATATTACGGCTATCGGTGGTATGACTGTAGTTGATGCGCGGATCAGGCGCCTGCCCGCTCTTGAAATCGATGACCGAACGCAACGCCACATCCAGATCCAGCTCTTCCCCTTCCTCCTGGAAGCGGATACGCTTTTTGTTCTGCGGCTTCAAAGCTTCAATCATCTTCTTCAGACGCTTCGCCAGATCAGCATGCTTGTCCATCAAGCGGTCGACCTTGCCGGCATCTCCGGACGGGTGCAGACGCTCGTAAACCGTTGTCCAATCAGGGCGATAGCCTTCCGAAATATAATCCCACTCGTCGTAATGGCGCGGCGGCAAACCGCCTTCATTCGAGATCACCGGCTCTTCGTTCTCATACTCGTTAGGCATGATTTCATCCGACTCATCATACTCTTCGTAGTAGAACCAGATATAACGGTTGTCGTCACGATAGGAGACTTCGGTATCATCAAAGAACACGCTTGGCTGACTATCCGACGACTGCTTGCGGGTTTTGACATAGAAATCAATCCCCAGCTCCTGCATATCCTTGGTACTCGAATTCTCGCCCTTCTCGGCCATGATTTTATGGAAACGCTC
>JACXUQ010000430.1 GCA_014763835.1 Thiotrichales bacterium | reverse complement strand
CCCTATGACCTCCTCAATTCCCTTGCAATGGATTCGCCTGGAACTGATCCCTCTGGTTTCGCATGAAACCGAATTTTCCGAAATGCTGCTGTGGTGGAATCCCGATGCGGGTGTGCTGCAGGGAGAGTCGGTTGAGGTCGTTTTGCAGCTGATCCAAGAAGCGCTTGAAAAGCGGGTGCTGCAAGGCGCTTTGCTCAATCATTTTGAAATTACCGATCCTTTGCACAAGCCGTCCGAGCTGGCGGCGATTCTCGCGCAATATTTCTGGGTGATTCCCGAACCGGTCGAGGCACCCGGCCTGTCCACTTCCGAAACCGCCTCCGCGGACGCGTCAAAATTGCAATAAGATTGCCCCCGATTTAGTCCAATCCAAGGTATCATATTGCCAAAATAAACTAAGCGGCTTTGCGGACTGTTGGATGCGGGCGGCGATGAATTTCAAAGGCGGATCATGAAAGAAAAGGTTAAGCAGATTCATTTTATCGGTATTGGCGGCGTGGGTATGGCCGGCATTGCGGAGGTCTGTTTAAACTTGGGATACACCGTCAGCGGGTCGGATTTGAAACATAATCCGACGGTCGCGCGCTTGATGGAGCAGGGTGCCTTGATTCAGTTGGGGCATGACGCCGAGCATGTCAAAAACGCCGATGTGGTGGTCGTCTCCACCGCCATCCCCAAAAACAATTCCGAAATCACCTGGGCCAAAGAGATGCGCATTCCGGTGATTCCGCGCGCCGAAATGCTCGCCGAACTGATGCGCATGCGTTTCGGTATCGCCATTGCCGGCACCCACGGTAAAACCACCACCACCAGTCTGACCGCCGCCGTGTTGACGCAGGGCGGGCTTGACCCGACATTTGTGATCGGCGGCAAGCTCAATCAGGTCGGTTCCAATGCGCGTCTGGGTTCCAGTCATTATCTCGTCGCCGAGGCGGATGAGTCGGACGCCTCCTTTCTGCATCTGTCGCCGATGGTTTCGGTGGTGACCAATATCGACGAAGACCATATGGAAACCTATCAGGGTGACTACCAGAATCTGGAAAACACCTTTGTCGAATTCATTCACCGTCTGCCGTTCTACGGGCTGGCGATTCTCTGTCTGGATGACGCCAATATCCGCAAAATGCTGCCGCGATTGACGCGTAAGGTCATGACCTATGGTTTTGATGAAGCGGCGGATGTGCGCGCTATCAATGTCCAGTCAATGGGGTTGCAGACCCGTTTTCAGGTGCTGGTGGGGCGCGAGCAGAGTTTTGAAGTGACTTTGAATCTGCCGGGCCGCCATAATGTGCAGAATGCGTTGGCGGCGATTGCCGTCGGGTTGGAATTGAATGTTGGGGTGGCAGCGATTCAACAGGCCCTCGCTGGTTTTGGCGGCGT
>JACXUQ010000429.1 GCA_014763835.1 Thiotrichales bacterium | reverse complement strand
ACTAGAATCAAAAGATGTAACCAAAGATATATTTCTGCAAGAGACGCACACGAGAGTATTAGGGCTACTTAAACAAGTAGATTATCTAAGCCAAAAATATCATGTAGTTGTAGCGAATCCACCGTATATGGGTGGAAAAGGGATGAGTGATAGGCTTAAAAAATATCTAAGCGATAACTACAACGATGTTAAAACAGACCTATTTTCAGCATTTATGGTAAGAAATACATATTTAACTCTTCCAAAAGGTCAGCTTGGATTTATGACTCCATTTGTATGGATGTTTATCTCAAGTTATGAAAAACTAAGAGAATTTATCATCAATCAAAAAACTATCACATCTTTAGTACAGCTGGAATACTCAGGCTTTGACGGAGCAACAGTTCCTATTTGTACATTTACACTTGAAAATGCTCATAATCCAGAATTTTTAGGTGGATACATAAAACTATCAGATTTTAAAGGAAGTGAAAATCAAGCTCCTAAAACATTAGAAGCGATTAAGAATAAAAATTGCGGATGGTTTTATAGAAGATTATCGAATGATTTTTTAAAAATACCATCAAATCCTATTGTTTATTGGACCAAAGATTCTTCGTATTCTTCATTTATTAACAACCCTCAAATGCAATCATATTCAATGCCTAGACAAGGGTTAACAACAACTGATAATAATAGATTTATAAGAAACTGGAATGAAGTATCTATTGCAGAAATAGGATTTAATAAGTATTCAATTAATCAAGCAAGTGATTCTCAATTAAGATGGTTTCCAATTGATAAAGGTGGCGGATATAGAAAATGGTATGGAAATAATACGGCAATTGTAAATTGGCAAGATAATGGAAGAGAAATTAAAGAAAATATTGTTTTAAAATATCCATATTTAAATGGTAATCCAGATTTTGTTGCTAAAAACTCAAAATATTACTTTAAACCAGGTGTTACATGGGGAAAAATCACATCTTCATCATTTTCATGTAGATTTACTAATGAAGGTTTTATTTTTAGTGATGCTGGGTCAAAAATACCGACTGATAATATTGAAGATGCTATTAATATTACAGCATATTTAAATAGTGTAGTCGCGATTCACTTTTTATCAATGCTATCTCCTACTTTAAATTTTGAACAAGGAACATTGGCAGCTATCCCATATAATCCAAATATTATATTTTACAAATCAGATTCTATAGTCAAATTAGCCAAGCAAGACTGGGACTCATACGAAACCTCATGGGATTTTACTACTTTGACACTGCTTCAAAAAGAGTATAAAAAAAGCTCACTAGAAGAGAGTTATAAAACTCTAAGAGCTTTTTGGCAAACGCAAGTAGATACTATGAAACAGCTTGAAGAGGAAAACAACGATATTTTTATCA
>JACXUQ010000428.1 GCA_014763835.1 Thiotrichales bacterium | reverse complement strand
CAGGAAGCGGGGCGGGTCAAGGAGAAGGTGCGTTTCAGCGTGGTGGGCGACGCAATCGACTTCAAATTTTTGAAGCTGGATCTCTGACGTTAGCCCGCGCTTGCTGAAAAAGGCAATAGGGCGATACCGTCCGCACTGACCTTTACAATCCGGCTGTGCGGCGCCTCCGCCTGCCAATCGCCCAAGACCCAGCGGTGTTTGCTTTGGCCGTTTATCTCCAGGCGGTGATGCGCGGGGCGGTGGGTATGGCCGTGAATCAGATGTTTTGCCTGCGGATACTGGGCAAACAGTGCTACGACAGCGGCTTCATTCACATCCATAATGTTTTCGGCCTTGTTGGCACTGAAACGTTTGGATTTTTCGCGCATATTCTGGCCGATCTGCAGGCGCTTGTGCTGCGGCAGGCGCAGAAACAGCCATATCACCAGCGGATGGCGCAAAATGCGGCGCATCTTCTGGTAGTCCTTGTCATCGGTGCAGAGCGCATCGCCGTGCATGAGTAGCAGGTCGTGACCATACAGTGTCAGCGCGTGAGGTTCTTTTAAATGTTGTATGCCGCTGGCCTCCCAGAAGCGTCTGCGCATCAGGAAATCGCGGTTGCCGAATTGCAGATAGAGTTTAACGCCTTGCTTACTCAGGTGCTTTAACGCGCCGATGATTTCGGCGTACTGCATCAGTCCGACATCGTCGCCCACCCACATTTCAAACAGGTCGCCCAGAATATAGAGCGCTTCGGCCTTGGGGGCTTCGGTTTTTAGAAATGTTAGAAATGCCTGGTTAAGCGGGTGTGACGCTTCAGGTTGCAGGTGGACATCGGCGATAAAGAGGGTGAATTTTTCCATGCCGCCATTTTAGCAGAGCGGCGTGCCGCAAGCGCAGCCCGAAAACAAAAAAACGGGCGATTAAGCCCGTTTTTAGATTGATAATTGAAGTCGGCGCGTCTTAATCTTCAATCAAGGTGGTGCCGGTAATGACGATGTCTTCTACCGGAACGTCCTGGTGGCCGCGGCGGCTGGTGGTTTGCACCTTGGCCATGGCATCGACGACGTCCATACCGTCGGTGACTTTACCGAACACCGCATAGCCCCAGCCTTGCATGTTTTTGCCGCTGTGGTTGAGGAAGCTGTTGTCTTTGAGGTTGATAAAGAACTGCGTGGTGGCCGAATGCGGATCCATGGTGCGTGCATAGGCGATGGTGCCGCGATCGTTTTTCAGGCCGTTATCGGCTTCGTTTTCAATCGGATCGTCCGACTCTTTGTCTTCCATGCCTGGCAGCAGGCCGCCGCCTTGCACCATGAAGTTAGGGATAATGCGGTGGAAAAGGGTGCCTTTATACCAGCCGTCCATCACGTAGTGAATAAAGTTTTCGGTACCGATTGGCGCTTT
>JACXUQ010000426.1 GCA_014763835.1 Thiotrichales bacterium | reverse complement strand
GAACGCTTTATCTGTTCGCAGAGCATAATGATGACATTGCAGGGCATACCGGCGATTTATGTGCACAGCTTGTTGGCCACGCCTAACGACCGGGATGGCTTGGATAAAACCGGGCGCACGCGTTCCATCAACCGCCGTCGTTGGGATTACGACTATTTGCAGGCGTTGCTCGACAGCGGGCGTACCTCCAATGCCGAGGTGCTCAAGCGTCTCACCGCTATTTTGCTAAGACGCAAAAAACACCAGGCCTTCGATCCCGATACCCCGCAGCGGGTGCTTAATCTGGGCAGCGACTATTTTGCCTTATGGCGCGACGGACCCGGGTTGCGTTTTCCGCTTCTGGCGCTGTTTAATCTGACCGCCGATATCAAGCTGCTTGATCTGAGTGCAATTGAAGGGATTGAGCGTTTTGACAGTTGGGTAAATCTCATTGATCATCGCGGCGTGTCCGGTAGCGAAACCCAATTTGTGATGCAGCCTTACCAGGCGGTCTGGCTGATGCCGGAAACGGTGGATGGCGTTTCGTCTTTGTGGGCACCAGTAACGGATTAGCAAGGTGCAGACGATTCGTCGCGCATAAGGCTTGTGATATCCTGTGGATAACTTGTGAGTTTTGTGAATAGTCGACACCGGGAGTGTGTGCAAACCACTGTGCCAGGGGGGGATTAGCGGCGTCTGGCAATCCAGATCAGGTGATAACCGTAAGCTGTTTTGACCGGGCCGTGAATCTGACCGATCTCGTTGTTAAATACCACCTCATCGAACTCCGGAGCCATTTTTCCCGGACCGAAAATGCCGATATCGCCGCCCACCCTGGCCGATGGGCATTGTGAATGTTCCCTGGCCAGTCTATCCAGATCTTGCAGGCTGTGAATCTGCGCTTTGAGTTGTTGGCAGAAGGTTTCGTTGTCCACTAAAAGGTGGTAAACACGGGCGCGTTGATCGGCATTTAGCATATTTTATTCCTGTTAACAAAGCTGACATCTATTGTACCGAATGAAGCAGATAGTGTCTTTTTTGGTGCAATAAACCGGGTGTTTTTATGGGGAACAGGCTTTTAGCGCCGACTTTTTGAGTTAACTGATTGAATTTAAAATATAAAATTGAAGTTGGTTCAGTCCGGGCTAATCATTTGATGCAGTAGTAGCAAGTTAGTTGCTTAAGGTTAGAGTGTTTGACCATCCTGCCTTGACGGGATGGTCTTTTTTATGAGTTTTGGCAGCGTAATGCGTACGGAAAAAAGCACAAGAACCTCCTTTTTGCAGTACTGACCTTTTCAATGGTGGCGATTCTGGTTTCCGCTTCGTTACTGCTTTATCACTTCGACCGTTACAGCCAGGCAGAACATAAGTTGCGTCAGGTTGAACTGCTCTCCAATCGTATTCTCTATCTGGATGAAA
>JACXUQ010000425.1 GCA_014763835.1 Thiotrichales bacterium | reverse complement strand
TCATTGATTTATAAGCACTTGTATAACCATTTTTAGTTTATGCAAATCAGCATCAATTATGGTAGAATTACAGGAATATTTTTGCATTCAAAATTACATATATAAATTCGGAATTCTATGACTGAAGCTGCGCAATACGACTCCTCCTCCATCAAGGTTTTAAAAGGGCTGGATGCCGTTCGTAAACGTCCCGGCATGTATATCGGCGATACCGACGACGGTACGGGTTTACACCACATGGTATTCGAGGTCGTCGATAACGGTATCGACGAAGCGTTGGCCGGTCACTGCGACAAGGTCGTTGTCACCATCCATACCGACGGTTCGGTGTCCGTATCCGACAACGGTCGCGGTATCCCGGTCGGCATCCACCCGGAAGAAGGCGTTTCCGCTGCTGAAGTTATCATGACGGTACTGCACGCCGGCGGTAAATTCGACGACAACTCCTACAAAGTTTCCGGCGGTCTGCACGGTGTGGGGGTTTCGGTCGTTAACGCGCTTTCAGAAAAACTCTACCTGACCATCAAACGCGAAGGCCATATCTGGAAACAGTCGTACACGCACGGCGTACCGGATGCCCCGCTGGCCGTTGTGGGCGATACCAACGAAACCGGTACCGAAGTCCGTTTCCTGCCAAGCAAAGAGACTTTCACCAACGTCACCGAATTCAGTTTCGACTACCTGTTGAAGCGTCTGCGCGAACTCTCCTTCCTGAACTCCGGCGTGCGTATCGAACTCAAAGACAAGCGCAATGATCGCCACGAAGTGTTTGAGTTTGAAGGCGGTATCAAGGCGTTTGTGGACTACATCAACACCAACAAAACGCCGATCCACGAAAAGGCCTTCTACTTCTCAACCGTCAAAGACGACATCACCGTGGAAGTGGCGATGCAGTGGTCCGAAGCCTATCAGGAATCGATTTTCTGCTTCACCAACAACATTCCGCAGCGCGACGGCGGTACCCACTTGTCGGGCTTCCGCGCCGCTTTGACGCGTACCATGAACAGCTACGCCGAATCGGAAGGGTTGATCAAAAAATACAAAATCAACGTTTCCGGTGACGATGCGCGTGAAGGTCTGGCGGCGGTCATTTCGGTCAAAGTACCTGATCCTAAATTCTCCTCGCAAACCAAAGACAAACTGGTTTCTTCGGAAGTGAAGAGTGCGGTGGAAACGGCGATGAACGAGAAATTCGCCGAATTCCTGCTGGAAAATCCGAAAGACGCCCAAGCGGTCTTCGCCAAAATCGTCGATGCGGCCCGTGCCCGTGAAGCGGCGCGTAAAGCGCGTGAAATGACGCGCCGTAAAGGCGCGTTGGACATCGCCGGCTTGCCAGGCAAACTGGCCGACTGTCAGGAAAAAGACCCGGCTCTTTCAGAACTGTATCTGGTGGAGGGTGACTCCGCGGGCGG
>JACXUQ010000424.1 GCA_014763835.1 Thiotrichales bacterium | reverse complement strand
GCGTTCGGCAATCTGCAGCAGTTGCCGGGTAATCCACGCATAATCGCTCTCATGCAAACGCAGATTCGCCAAAGGGTCCATTGAATGGCCGTCAAAACCCTCTCCAACGGCATCCACCTTAAAAACAAGCGCCTGGCCATTATCACCAACGGCGGCGGACCGGGGGTCATGGCCACCGACCGGGCGGCCGAACTGGGTATCGAACTGCCGCAACCGACGCCGCAAACGTTTGAAAAGCTGAATGCGGCCTTGCCCAAACACTGGTCGCACGGCAATCCGATCGATGTGCTCGGCGACGCCTCTTCCGAGCGTTATCTTAGCGCCGTTGAAGCCTGCCAGAATGACCCGCAGTTTGACGCGATCCTGGTCATGCTAACGCCGCAAGCCATGACCCACCCGTTGGCGGTGGCGCATGCACTGGCCGATTTTGTGCAAAACACACCGCACTGCAAACCCATTTTCACCGCCTGGCTGGGTGAGAGTCTGGTGGCCAAAGCGCGCACCTATTTCAGCGCGCATAAAATCCCCACCTTTCACACCCCCGAAGCGGCAGTGGAGGCCTTTGCCTTCCTCTCAGACTATCACCAGAACCAGCAGCTGCTGATGCAGGTTCCCGCCACCGGCGAACAACCTTGCATTCCCGCCGATGTGGAGGGGGCACGCACGCTGATTCAGGCCGCGCTAGGCGAACAACGCGCCTTTTTAAGCAGCACCGAAACGCGGGCGGTACTGCATGCTTTCGGGCTGCCCATCACCCCGGCTATCGAAGCGACCAACGCCCAGCAGGCAATGGTGGCGGCCGAATCACTCGGTTTTCCGGTCAGTATCAAAATCAACTCGCCCAGCCTGACCCACAAATCCGACGTTGGCGGCGTGCGCCTCAACCTCAACAGCGTGCAGGAGGTGCGTCAGGCCTTCAGCCAGATGGTCGGCCATATCCAGCAGGCGCAGCCGGACACCAAAATTCTCGGCGTTACCGTCGAACCCATGTACCATGCCCCTTTTGCCCGCGAACTGCTGGTCGGTGTAGCGCGCGACCCTATCTTCGGCCCGGCGATCACATTCGGCAGCGGCGGCACGGACGTGGAGGTGTTGCAGGATCGCAGCATCGCTTTGCCGCCGCTGAACGAGTTTATAGCACGCCGCGTGATCGCCACCACCGAGGATGCCAACCAGCAGACTATTGAGATTGCGGTGACGCGCTACACCACCAATCCGGACGGCGTCTCCTGCGAAATGGCGATTGTGGTGCGCGACGACTATCAGCATCAGGGCGTGGCGGCTTTGTTGCTGCAGAGTCTGATCAGCCATGCCAAATCCAAGGGATTAAAACGCATGGAGGGCGAAGTGCTCAGTGAAAATGTGGAAATGTTGCGTCTGGCGAGAAGTTTTGGATTCAAACTTGCGCCTCT
>JACXUQ010000423.1 GCA_014763835.1 Thiotrichales bacterium | reverse complement strand
CCGACACGGCGACGGCGCTCGGCCGGACAGGTTTCAGACGGCTTATCGGTTGCCGATGAGGGAGAGTCTACAGGCTGTTCGGAATGGGGATTGGACTGCATTGCACGGATTCCATCAAAAAATAAGCGGCCTATAAAAACAGCGCCACCACATCGTTTAAGTATTGCTGACCGCGCAAGGTGAGCTGCAAGCGCCCCTCCTCGACGGTCGCCCAGGCGTTGTGCTGCAACGTCTGCAACGCCGCATCCAACGTATTTAAAGGCAAGCCGGTGCGCAACGCAAACAAATCCAGCTCAAAACCGTTCTGCAATCGCAACGCGTTGAGCATAAATTCAAACAGTGCATCCTCATCCGTCACTAACGTCATGCGCCCCGGCTGCGGGGCTTTCATGGTTTCGACATAACCGCCCGGCGAGGCCGGCATCTGCGTGCGCCAGATTTTGCCTTCCGGCGGCACCGTGATTTTGCCGTGTGCCCCGGCGCCCAGACCGATGTAATCGCCAAACTGCCAGTAGTTCAGATTATGACGGCATTCATGGCCGCGCTTGGCATAAGCCGACACCTCATAATGTCCATAACCCGCCTCGCGCAAACGGCTTTGGCAGGCCAGCTGCATCTCCCACGCCAAATCTTCGTCGGGCAACACCGGCGGCTGTTTGTAAAACGGCGTGTTCGGTTCCAGCGTCAACTGGTAGTGCGACAGATGCGGCGGCGCAAAAGCGATCGCCGTTTCAACATCGGCAATCGCCTCCTCCAGCGTCTGTTCGGGCAAAGCAAACATCAGATCGAGATTGAAGTTGTCAAAGCCCGCATGATGTGCGGCTTCAATCGCTTTTTTGGCTTCCGCCGAACTGTGAATTCGCCCCAGCGCCTTGAGCTTGACGTCGTCAAAACTCTGTATGCCCATCGACAGGCGGTTGACGCCCGCCTCGCGGAACATCGCGAACTTCTCAAAATCCACCGTGCCGGGATTCGCCTCCAGAGTGATTTCGATTTCCGGGCCAAATCCCAGCAAAGCCCGCGCCTGGGATAGAAAACGGTTCAAACCCGCTTCCGAAATCAGGCTCGGCGTGCCGCCGCCAAAGAAAATCGAGCGAATCGACCGCCCCCAGATCAGCGGCAAGGTCTGCTCCAACTGACGCAACATCGCCTCAATATAAGCCGCCTCGTCCACCGACTGCTTGAGGGTGTGCGAATTAAAATCGCAATAGGGGCACTTCTGCACACACCACGGATAGTGCACATACAGACTTAACGGGATGGGTTGGGTGAAGTTCACAAAAAACGTCTCAAAAAAACTCAACAGGCCGGGTAGTGGCGTGGAAATAGCGGCTATTTTACCCCAATTTCAAATCGGCCAAGACATCCATTCAGGACAGGTCATCACTCAATTTTATTGCACATCATAAATTAA
>JACXUQ010000422.1 GCA_014763835.1 Thiotrichales bacterium | reverse complement strand
TAATAGCATAACAAATTACGGATGTCGCCATGCCGGAGGGACGGCATCAAGCATGTTAAGAGCAGTAAGCGCTCTGCAAAAGCTATTTTCAAGGGGCGCATCTATAGTAATGGGTTGTCGGGTGACGGGGTGGATAAAATGCAGCGAGGTCGCGGCCAAATACAGACGGTGTTGTCCCAGCCAATCATAGAAAAGGTGGTTGTGGTGGCGATCCCCGTATTTAACGTCACCAATAATGGGGTGGCTGATATGGCTGAGGTGGCGTCGGAGTTGGTGTTTGCGGCCGGTTTCAGGTGTCAGTTTGACTAAACTGTAGCGTTGCTGGGCATGGCGTTCCAAAGGTTTATCTAGTGTGGATGTAGCCAGCGTTTCATAGTGTGTGACGGCCGTTTGTGGTTCGCAGGGTTCCTGTTTATGCTTGTCGGCAATACGGTCTTTTTTATAAAGCAGTGCGTGATCAATTGTGCCGGAGGCGATACACCAACCACGGCACAAGGCAAGATAGGTCTTTTGCAGGCTGTGTACACTGAATTGTTCGCCTAGATGACGCGCTGCCTGGGAGTTAAGTGCAAACAGCAGCAAGCCGGAGGTGGCCTTGTCCAGGCGGTGTATCGGGTAAACATCCTGTCCGATGAGGTCGCGTGTCATTTGGACTGCAAAGCGAGTTTCATGGCGGTCGATAGGTGAGCGATGAACCAGAAGGCCGGCAGGTTTGTGTATGGCCACAATGGCATCGTCCTGATAGAGAATAGTGAAGGCGGATAAATCTAGATCGGTATGCATCAGGATTGTCGATTGTTAGATGAACGTGTGGGAAATTGTAAATCAAATTGATAAGGCGGGGACGGTTAAGCACTGTTGTGTGGGGGTAAAAGTGAAAATAATGGCTGTTTGCTGAAAATTAGTGTTGACAGTGAATAAATTATCTTTAAAATACGCACTCACAATTCGGAGGGTTTCCCGAGCGGCCAAAGGGGGCAGACTGTAAATCTGCTGGCTCAGCCTTCGGTGGTTCGAATCCACCACCCTCCACCATATTCTGCGGGTATCGTATATTGGCTATTACCTCGGCCTTCCAAGCCGATGAGGGGGGTTCGATTCCCCCTACCCGCTCCAATAAAAAGAAAGGCTCTCTTTGTTAACTGAAAGGTTGATGAGAGGGCCTTTTTTTACTGTAAATTGCTTCCATAGCTCAGTAGGTAGAGCGCATCCATGGTAAGGATGAGGTCACCAGTTCGATTCTGGTTGGAAGCTCCATTTTTAATGATTGGCATGGGTCTGCGTGTGAGTCAGGCGCTGCTTTAACGGAGTTTGCATCATGGCAAAAGCTAAGTTTGAAAGAACGAAACCGCACGTAAACGTTGGAACTATCGGTCACGTTGACCATGGTAAAACAACTCTGACTGCGGCATTGACA
>JACXUQ010000421.1 GCA_014763835.1 Thiotrichales bacterium | reverse complement strand
CTGATGTCGCTGTTGATGGCGGTGTTTGTGCTGTTGTTTGCGATGTCCACGCTGGAGGTTCCCAAATATCGCGCCACGGTTGAATCGCTTAGGGAGGCGTTAAGCCATTCTTCTACGCTCAGTCCGCAGCAGGAAGCTTATTTCAACTCGTTAAAAACTCAACAGGCCGCCTCCGGCGACACGCCTAAAAGTCAGGTTGAACTCTATCCGCTGTATGAAAGTTTGCTGCAGACGTTCGCCAAGGAGTTGCAAGATGAGGGGGTGAAGGTGGATTTTGATCCCCAGAAAAACGGCATTAAGGTGACCTTTCCCGAACAGATCGCCTTTGCGCCGGGTAGCGCCGATTTGAAACCCGATTTCGTCGAGATGCTGGCGCGCTTTAAGGGGTTTAAACAAGAGAATATGACCGTTAAAGTGATCGGTCATACCGACAGAACGCCGGTGCTGGGCGGGCGTTTCAAATCCAACTGGGAGCTCTCCAGTGCGCGGGCGGCCAGTGTAGTTTCCAATTTGATCGAACGGGGCGTCATCCGGCCCGAGCAGGCTGAAATTGTCGGCATGGCGGATAATCAACCGCTTGCGCACGGCGACACGCCCGCCGACTATGCCAAGAACCGGCGGGTGGATGTGTTGATTTTTTCAGAGCAATAAAAAAGCCCATGAACTTCAGTTGCATGGGCTTTGGCCGTGAAGAGAAAGCGGATTTTAAACCGCTTTTTTCATCTGTACCGGAATGGTATTACGCGTATGCGTAATGCTGTTTTCGCTGTCCACATAGACCAGTTTAGGTTTGAACTGATCCGCCTCGGCTTCGCTCATGGTGGCGTAGGTGGCAATAATCAGCAAATCGTTTGGATTAGCTTTGTGGGCGGCCGCTCCATTGACTGAAATAATGCCGCTGTGATCTTCCGCACGAATCGCATAGGTGGTGAAACGCTCGCCGTTATTGATGTTGTAAATCTGGATTTGCTCGTATTCACGGATGCCGGCGACTTCCATCAGATGGCCGTCAATCGCACACGAACCTTCATAGTCCAGTTCGACGTGAGTGGCGGTAACACGGTGTAATTTGCATTTTAAAAGTGTGACTTGCATACGGCTCTCATAAAATTCGAGGCAATCGGATTGCGCGGTTTAACAGTTAAGTCCAATTGATATCAGGCTAACCTTAAATTAGCGCATTATTATACCCATTTTTATCAAAAAAACACCCAACAAAAAACCCTGTCTTAAGACAGGGTTCAAAGGCAGTGGGCGCATTATCAGTAATGCTGACAAGCAGTTAGGCGATTAACCCGTATTGCGCATACCCGCTGCAATCGCATTGATGCTGTTAAGCAGCGGCGGCAGCCAAACGGATTTGTCTTCCTCGCTTTGCGCGTTTTTGTAACGCTTGAGGACAACGACCTGAATATTGTTC
>JACXUQ010000420.1 GCA_014763835.1 Thiotrichales bacterium | reverse complement strand
ATGATGGTTGCCTTGGCGCAGATGATTGTGCGTGACGGCGAGGGTGCCACCAAATTTGTCAGCGTCATTGTAGAAGGCGGCAATAACGAGAAGGAATGTCTTCAGGTTGCTCATGCGGTGGCGTTGTCGCCGCTGGTTAAGACCGCGCTATTCGCATCCGATGCTAACTGGGGTCGTATTCTGGCGGCGGTCGGTCGTGCCGGTCTGGAAAATCTGGATATCAATGCGATTGAAATCTATCTGGACGATGTCTGTATCGTTGAAAAAGGCGGGCGTGCGGCTTCTTATACCGAGGAGCAGGGCGCGGCGGTAATGAAGCAGACGGATATTAATATCCTGATCAAGCTGCACCGCGGTGATGCCAAAGAGACGGTCTGGACCACGGATTTCTCGTTTGACTATGTGAAGATTAATGCCGAATACCGTAGTTAATAACCTTAGTTAATGATCGCAGTTAATCATCGCAGTTAATCAGCATAGTGACGATTAAATAAAAAAACCGGATTCAATCCGGTTTTTTTATGCGCGCGATTTAGTTATTACTTGGCGACAATCTGACTCATGACTTCGCACAAACGGGCGTTTTCAACGTCATTGCCGATGGTAATACGCAGGAACTGGTCGATGCGCGGCAGTTTGAAGTGGCGCACAATAATCGCCTCGTCACGCAGCGCCTGTGCGAGTTGGGATGCATCGTGCAGAGGGTGGCGGGCAAAAATAAAGTTGGCCGCCGATGGTAGGACTTCAAAGCCCAAACTATTGAGGTGGCTCACCAGATTTTCGCGGGTGGCGATAATCTTGGCGCAGGTTTGCTGGAAATAAGCTTCATCTTCAAACGCGGCAATCGCAGCCGGAATCGCCAAACGGTCCAGCGGATAGGAGTTAAAGCTGTTTTTAACGCGTTCCAGCGCTTCAATCAGGTGTGCCTGCCCCAACGCGAAGCCTACGCGGATGCCGGCCAGAGAACGCGATTTGGAGAGGGTTTGCACCACCAACAGGTTGGCGTACTGGCTAATCAGCTTGGCAGCACTCTCGCCGCCGAAGTCGATATAGGCTTCATCCACTACGACCACCGCCTGTGGATGCATCTGCAACAGTTTTTCCACCGCCGCCAACGGCAGAACACGCCCGGTCGGTGCATTCGGGTTGGGGAAAATAATCCCGCCGCACGCTTGGTTGTAGTCGTTAACGTCGATTTCAAACTGCTCATTCAGCGGAATCTGGCGGTAGTCGATCTCGTAAAGGCCGCAGTAGACGGGATAGAAGCTGTAAGAGATGTCAGGGAACAGCAGCGGGGCGTCATGCTTGAGCAGTGCCTGGAACGCGTGCGCCAAGACTTCGTCTGAGCCGTTGCCGACAAAGACCTGATTGGCTTGCAGTGCGTGGTATCTGGCAATCGCCTGCTTTAAAGCGTCGGCAT
>JACXUQ010000419.1 GCA_014763835.1 Thiotrichales bacterium | reverse complement strand
GGCGCCTTGACCTGCTGACCTTCGCGGTAACCGCGCTGGTGCAAGCTGTGGCCGGTCAAATCAAGGCTCAGAGTCAGTTCGTTGCGGTTCAAATGGCCGTGGACGCGTAATTCGGGGAAGGTGGTATCCACGCGCGGGCGGGTATGGAACTTGTCGCGGAAATAATCGACAATGCCGTCCTTGATTTTGAGCGCCCCGTAGTGGGTATGATCAATGCCCATGCCTTTACCGGAAAACGACACCACAAAGGTGCCGTTACCTTCCATATGCTCTTCCCACGGCACTTGCGCCATCGCCGTGGTCAACTCTTCCTGATTGTCGAGTTTGGTTTCCAACAGCGTGATATAGATTCTATTGGCGAGGCGTGACCACAAACAGGCGCGATAGGCGACTTCCAGATCGCCTTCAAAGCTGACACCACGCGGTTGCGCCTTGACATTCTCGGCGCCGAAACTCATCAGTTCTTCGCGCAAAATCTCACTCAACCCACCCGGCGCGGTGGCAAAACATTTCAACATAACTTTATCCGTTTACAGTCAAGGGGCCGGCTCCCATTTTCCCTAAAAATTCGGTACTTAAGCACACTGGGAACAGGCGTTTTTAATAAGCGCATTTTACTTGTTTTACTGGCCTCTCATTCAAGTTTCTGTAAAATAGGATGTCCGATTAAAAACCGCACTGCCGTGGTAAAACCGCAATGACGTTCCCAATTCCCCCATCCCTATCTCGCCTTTTCCGACACTGGTCGGGCGTGCTTGTGCTTGCCGGGCTTTTGCCTGCATTCCACGCAAACTTGGCGATGGCGCAGGATGATGCAGAATTCCAGAATTGGGTTCAACAATTCAAACTGCAGGCGGAATCGCAAGGCATCTCCAAAACCACGCTGGAGCAGGCTTTTGCCAACGTTCACTTGAACGAAAAAGTGCTGGAACTCGATCGCCGCCAACCCGAATTCACCCGCACCTTCTGGCAGTATTTTCAAACCGCCGTGACCGAATGGCGCATCAAACGCGCAAAACGGCTCTACGATACCCATCGCAAGCTGCTTGATAAGGTCACCAAACAATACGGCGTTCCCGGCCGTTTTCTGGTGGCATTCTGGGGCATGGAAACGAATTTCGGCGGCTACACCGGCAATATTCCGATTATCGAATCGCTCGCCACCTTGGCCTACGATCCGCGCCGCAGCGGGTTTTTTAGCAAAGAACTGATGGAAGCGCTGAAAATCCTCGACCAGGGTAATATTTCCCTCAAAGACATGAAAGGCTCCTGGGCCGGCGCAATGGGGCAATGTCAGTTTATGCCCTCCAACTATATGCGCTATGCGGTCGACGGCGACGGCGACGGCAAAAAGGATTTGTGGAACAGCCTGGAAGACGTGTTTTTTTCCGCCGGCCACTTCCTCGCCGAACTCGGCTGGCA
>JACXUQ010000418.1 GCA_014763835.1 Thiotrichales bacterium | reverse complement strand
CTAAATTTGATTTGCCTCAAATACGCTGAATACCCGGCCTGTTGAGTTTTTTAAACGCATTTTGAGGTTTTAGCTATTGCGCTTGCGGCGCGCTTTTCTGGCGGCCTTGTCGGCTTCGCGGGCTTTTTTCTTCTCTTCTTTTTGCTGGCGAAGGACTTCGACCTGCTTGAGTTCCTCGAGCATCATCTCGGGCGTTTCCAGGGTGACCGGGCCGAACAGGTTATCGCGGTATTCCATGACAAACAGGCGCGAGACCTTGTCGATGTCGACCCGTCCGCCTGCGCGCAGACAGCCGCGTTTGCGGCCGATGACTTCGAGCAGTTCGATATCGCTGTGCGGCAGTTCCCCCAAGCCGTAACGCTGTTTGAGGTTTTGTGGATAGTGTTCCAGCATAAACTCCGCGGCATAGGCCGCGATATCCGGCAATTCAAAGGCGGTTTCCTTGATGCCGCCGGTAATCGCCAAGCGATAGCCGCTGTGCTCGTTTTCGATATTCGGCCAGAGCATGCCCGGGGTGTCTATCAGGGTGATGTTCTCTTCGAGCTTGATGCGCTGCTGGTTTTTGGTCACGGCCGGTTCGTTGCCGGTTTTGGCAATGGTGCGCCCGGTGATATTGTTGATGAGCGTGGATTTGCCCACATTGGGAATGCCGATAATCAGTGCGTGGATGGTTTTGACGGTATCGGCTTTGTCGGCCGCCATCTTTTTGATCAGGCTGATAATCTGTTCGCGTTTGTCTTGCTGCTGGGCGTTGAAGGCCAGGGTTTTGACGCTTTTTTCCTGCTCGAGAAACGCCTGCCAGGCCTGGGTGCGTACCGGATCGGCGAGGTCGGTCTTGTTAAGAATTTTGATAGTCGGCTTGTCCTGACGGATTTGCGCAATCAGCGGGTTTTCGCTGCTGAAAGGGATACGGGCGTCGAGCACCTCGATAAACACATCCACCTGATTGAAGATTTCGCGCACCTCTTTCTGCGCCTTATGCATGTGTCCCGGATACCATTGAATAGCCATAATCCCTCCCGCGTTTCGTTGCGGGCATTATAACGTTTTAAGGGGTGAGTGGCGATTCCCGTTCCAACAAGAAAGACAATTCCATTATGGCAAGATTAAAAATATTTATTTCCTAGTGCTTTACTAGGTTATATACTGGGGGCGAGGTAAGGTCTTTAACATGCATATGGCACAGCCGATAGGAGCACACTATGGCGACTGTTTTGAGTTTAAAACCGATTCCTCCTTCCTCCACATCTGCTCGTCCAGAGGGACGTCAGCTGCTTTATCCCGTTGCCACGCGGGGCAATCTCTGCCAGTTCATCGCGGCTGAAGAGGACATGATGCCGGCCGATTGGGCCGAAGCCGGTAATCCGACCCCTTATGAGTTGCGTGTGACTATCCATACCTGCAAACGTCTTTGGCAACTGAAC
>JACXUQ010000045.1 GCA_014763835.1 Thiotrichales bacterium | reverse complement strand
GCATATAACACCCACCAGCCATCAAACAACACAAACAGCGGCCACTGGGTTAAAAGATTAACCCCGGTGGCGATAAGGGCAAATAAAACATAATTGACGACTTTCATTTACTTTCGAGGCAACTCCACAGACCAATAAGCATTTTTCCACTGAGGGTAAAGGGAAATAAAGTCTTGCTCCCGATTTTGAAATTTTTCGACTTCATCTTCCCATTTGTGCCAAGTTGAGTCAGTAGTAAAACCAGGCTTAAAAGTATAACGTTGTAACCCAAGAGCAATAGCGGAAATCAAAAACACATAAACATATTTTTGTATTACTTCATTATTTATAAAATTTAGGTCATCATATGTTAAATACTTTTTTTCTTCTACTTTTCTCCATATCTTATCAAAAATATTTTTATCTATATAATGATTTAATTTTAAAGCCAATTTATTTAATATATCTATAACATCATCAAAAAATAAATTAAATTCATTCGCGATGATGTTTTCATCAAAATTCGTTTCAAAAAGTCTATTGATAAGTAACTGATCATTTTTTAGAAAATGATTGATATCTTCAATATTTGTATCTAACTTTTTTAATTTAATTTCTATTCTTTTTTCAAAAAATAAATCATTACTGAAAGATTTTATTAAAAAATCTGAAAATAGGCTTGCAGATATAATTTCACAATCTATTGAATTATTATTAGTAAGGTATTTATTTGTAGATAAATTGTCTATAAAATTCATGATATTAACAGATTTTCCAATGTTTCAAGATCTATTTTACATTCATTGTCATCTAGTTTTTTTATCTTTTCTTGATATTCAATTGCTTTCATCAGAAGAGAATGTAACTTTACATATTTAGAATAATTTCCAAGTTCACTGATTTTATTGATCGCATATGTGTCCATTTTATTATATTTGATTTTTTGGAGTGCAATATATATTGTTTTATCAATATCAATGTTTGGTTGTTCTGGTTCGTCATTTTTAGTAATTATCTTTTTTCTAATACTAATTTCATTATTTTCAAAGCTTATTTCATCACAATAAAAATAGATTTTTGCTAAATCTTGAAGTAATGAAGGATTTTCATCTATAAAGCTAATATCGTTAATCAAGTTTTTAATATTTTTATCTACTTTAGAACCTTGAGATACAATTAAATACGAATCAATTACATTATTAATAATGTTTGAATCTATATTAAAGTCTTTTAACACATTTTTTATATCTTCAAGATTATTATTTGATAATTTGTAAGCTTCTAAAATTATAGATTCTTTACTTTTATATTTTTCAAAAAGTTGTTTTATATCATTTACCATCCAAAATCCTCTTCCGCCTCTTTTGGTACCATGTTGTTTAGTTGTTCAGTAACTAAACGGCTAATAATATTAAATGAATCTTCAGGATGAATCAGTATTTTTTCTTTAATAATTTCTAAGCCTCCATTTGTATATTCTTCTATTATTTTCATATACGATGCAATATTTTCATCATTTTCTTTATTTAATTTAGTGATATCTCCAGCTTCGTGAAAAAGGATAACTGTATCAAAATATTTTTGCTGCTCATCTGTAAATAGGTCAATAGCGATAGGTTCACCAAATCCACCAGAAATAGGGGTCATTTTTTTCTCCTTTATCCCTAATGCTAGTGCAAACACATAAATTTCTGTCATTTTCTGGAAAAAACCTGTTTTTTTGTTCTTTTTAATATCCAAAATTTCAAAAACAATGTCTTTATCTTTTGCCTTTTTTAATCTTTTAGAGACTAATAAATTATTCATCTGATATCCTTGATATTTTTAATTTCTGTAAATTCTTCATCATCTAAAACTTCCATATCTACAGATAATCCATTATAATTGATCTTATTTGATTTAGATAAAGATAAACTCAATTTTGGTCTATGTGCTATTAGTACATACTGGTTTGAAATGGTTTCTTTAAATATTGGATACAAGTCTTTCCCATCATTCCATTGTTCTTGATTTAAAAGAATAATAACTTGAGGTGCCATATCTCTAACAACCTCTGAAATATACTGTTTATATACAGTATCAAATTGACCATATGGAGAATCAATTACAATTGGATATATTCCTGCGCCAGGGTCAATATCATTAGTATTTCTTTTTTGTTCTCTGTTTCTAGCCATATCAATTAAAGTTGAAATGAATAGTAAACTTATTAATTGTCCTTCACCATCTGATTTTGCAGAAACCACTTCTTCATCATCTCCCTCTGTAATAACTAATCTAAAATCATCATCAATTTTGGCATTTTTCTGAGCATGCAATATAGATTGAAATTTAGTATTCAATCTATTTGATAATGTATTTCTAATCTCTTCAATGATTCTTGTGTTTTCATCAGAAAGTATATTTATAGCCTCTGAACAAAATGCGATTCTATTTCTAACTAATTTGATTGCTTCGTTTTGTGTTTCGTATTTACTGATTTGAATTTCAATTTCTTTTAACTCAGAATCAATAGTTTTTAGTTTATCTTCTAATAGTGCTTTAGTTTTTATTTTCTCATCTCTATCATGTTGTATTTGTTTTTTTCTAGAGATAAGATTCTCTTCGTTTTGTGGAAGTTCATTTTCGATATTATCTTCTAATATAGAAAATTTTTGTTCCAATTCGTTAATTTTATCTTGAACAGATTTTATGTCATCTGATAATTTTTTATATTCAGATATGTAATTAAAAGGGATGTCTTTTTTAGCTTCAATAAAATAACTCAATTCATTTAATACATCTTCAATTGCTGATTCATCAGAAACTGTATCTATAATTTTGAGTAGCTTTTGATGATGTTCATCTCCATCATCAAATTGTGTGCCGCATATACACATATGATTTTCAATTAATTCTTGGATGAATTTTTTTCTAATTCCAACAGGTAGTACACCTGTTTCTCTTTTTTCATCGATGATTTTTTTAGTAGTTTCTAAAATATTACTTGAGAGTGCCAAATAAGCCTGTTGTACAATTTTATTTTTTTGTGTATCTACAAGTTCGTTATATTTATTTTTTTGAAGCTCAATATTTTTTACTAAGTCTTCTCTCTCTTTTGATAATCCTTTTATTTCTTTTACATTTAACAATTCAACTTCAATTTTTTGTAATATATCATCAAAAATTTCTATATCACCATTTATTTTTTCAATGTTTTCATGTATTTGTTTTTGTTCATCTAAAAGTTTTTCTTTTTGTTCTTCTGGTAGAGTATCAAGATTTCCTTGATCCTTTTTAATACCGTTTAATTCATTTGTGAATTTTTTACGAGCCTCTTCAATATATAACAAAGCTTTTTCTCTAGTATCAATTTTCATTATATTCTTAATACCATCTTGAACTTTTTTATAATTTGATTCATCTGCAAATTTTTGAACACCTTCTCCTTTAAAGAAAAAATATTCTTTCATAGCAGGGCTTAGTACCGTATTGATTCTTTCTTGTGGATTGTGCTGAGTTTCATTGTTAATTTGTACAACTAAATCTTTTTTTGTAATTTCTTGTTTTTTATTTACATTTTTTATAACAACACTTCTTTTAACTGTATAGTTTTTATTTCTATCTTCAAAAATAAGGGTTGCTTCAACTGTCATTTCAGCAAAGTTATCTAAACTTCTAAAAAGTGACTTATTAAGAAAAACATCTCTTTGGTCAACATATTCAAGTTCATCTCCACCATACAAACACCATACTATTGATGAAAGAAGTGTAGTTTTTCCGACACCATTTGAAGCATATACAAAAGTAACATGTTTATCATCAATAGGAGAAAAATCTATAATATTTTTTCCTTTAAATTGTCTAAAATTATTTAAAATTAATCTTTTTAGAATCATTTCAAAATCCTTCTTTCAACTTCTTTTTTTACCAATTCTTTTTTATTACCTTCTGATAAATTTTGATTATTTTCTATAATTTTATAAACTTCTTTTATAAATTCTTTAACAACTTCTTTATTTTCCACGACAACTCCTATATGTGTAATAAATTATATTTTGCAGCTAAATCAATTAATGGTTTTTCACAAGCTGGATAATTTAATGCCAGCCTTGCAAATTCTCTGTATCTTTTTAGTTCATTTTCTAAATATTTTTTTTGAAATTTTAAATCTTTACCTGATGTTAAACCTGAAGGCACAACCATAAAATCATATATCTCTGCGAAATCTTTACCTTTGAATTTTCTCAATACTCTTCCTCTTCTTTGAATAAACTCTTTAGGATTGGTACTGCTTGATAATATAAATGCTCTTTTCACTGATGGAATGTCAACTCCTTCATCTAAACACTTAATAGCAACTAATCCATCTATAGTATTGTCAGCTAAATTGTTAATCAAATTTTTTCTTTTTGTTTTTGAATCAGCATCAAAAGAAGTAAATTTATCAACAATCATACCTTTTTTTGAAAGCATTTGATAAACCTGGTCAACCATTTTAGTTTCATTTTCTTCGTCTTTAGTAGCTGCACAATAGAATAAATTATCTTGGGTTCTTAGTAGATTTTCATTAATCAATAACTTTTCCAACGATGGTAATTTATTTTTTGCACCTGATATTATTTTTGCTCTTTTTATTAATAAAATCTCAAGTAAACTGTTATCTGATGATTTTTCATACTGAGAAATTTTAGAAATCTTTTTAGACAACTCAATAAACTCTTCTTCTTCCTCATCCGTTAAAAAAACTAAAACAGGATAATAATTATAAGGTGTTAATTGACCAGCTTTTATTGCATCATCTAAAGTATATTCAAAAATTATTTTACCAAGGTAAGAAAGTATTGATGCAGTTCCCTCATCATCCAAGTGTCTTTGAGGAGTTGCAGATAAACCCAATCGATAAGCTGCATTATCTAAATAATTTTCTCGTATAGCTAATGAACCAAAATTATGTGCTTCATCTACAACTAGTAATAATTTATCTATTTGTTTTACCAATTCTTGAAACTTTTTACCAATATATGTGCTATTGGTAGTTATCATAAATAACTGTTTTTGGCTTCTTAAATTAAAAGCTGATATAGCTGAAGATAAAATAGGAAACCATTTAGATGAGTTTTCAAAACACTGTATAAACTCTATATTAAAATTTTTTGCTTCATCAGACCATTGAGTTAATAAATGCTGATATGGTACAACTACTAAAACACATAATTCATTTTGTTCTTGTAATAAATTCACGATTGAACTAAAAGCGGTTATCGTTTTTCCACTTCCTGTAGCCATACAAAGCAAACCTTTGTAATCGTTTTTAACCCAATTTTTGTATGCTTCTTTTTGATAATCCCTTAAAACAATAGAATTAGGGATAGTAGGATAATTCTTTTTTGTTTCAATTTGATTTTTGATTGGTATAGCATCATAAGGTCTCTCATTTGTTTTAAATTTTATCAATTTATTTTTTGAAAGCTCATCTAGTTCATAAATTAATAAATTTTTATCTTCACCATTCCAAATTTTATTAAATCTATCCAATGTTTCTTTTGCCAAAATCTTACTTGTTTCGTCTCCCCAAGATTTAAAAACAGAAATCGATTCATAGTTTTTATATGCTTTTATACTATCATTTTGTGAACCATTAAAAGAAACATATGAATTTTCGTGATCTATGAATATTCCAAATTTATCATGAAACTCTCCACCTTCTAAACCTTTAGTAGGAATTGCAAATCTAAATTCTAAATAGCCATCTGAAACTAACCATCCTAATAAATTTCTAGTGTCTTCTTCCAATTTTTTTTCTAGATCATTAATATTATTCAAAATTAATTTGTTTATTGAACTTTCATTAAATTGACCACTAAGAGCTATTAAATCAGATTCATCTAAATTTGGGCTAGTAATAAACTTTATCTCTGAATTTTCTTTTATAAATCTAGCTAATCCATAAGAATTTTCTTTTAACCAACCAGATGTAAAATATCCAACACCTCTATAATATTTGATGGAATTAGAAAATGTTTGATTATAAAAATCATTTGATATATTGTCATCAGATGTATTGTAGGTTACTTTAAAATTACACTGTTTTAACATTTTTTTCCATAATAATTGATTTTCGTAATCTTAACATACATAAATCACCCAACTTCATCACTCAAACCTCTTGAAGTAAATCTCAAGGTTCTTTTTAACCTCAATTTTTAATTCATCTGGAGTAATTACACCAATATGTGGAATATACCTTTGTATAGTAGGAATTATCTCCATCAAGTCTGTTATGATGATTTCAAGTTCAAGTGAGCCATCATCATATTTTTTGATTACTCTTTGAGTAGGATTAAGTGGTTTTCGTAAAAAATACCGTGATACGGTTGCATCTATAAATAGTTCTACAGTTATTGGCTTATTTTCAGGTTTATAGTAAGCTGTAATAGCATTATCAAAAGTTTTTACTATCTCTTTATCAAACTTGTAGTTTGCATTTAACACTTCAATTTTTTTGATAGTATTTAGATGGAATGTTTTTATCTTTTTATCATTTGGTTCAAAAACTATTAAGTACCAATAGCCTTCAAGATTTAAGATTTTAAGAGGATATACTTCTCTATCTTTTTTGTTGTAAGTACATTGGATTATGCTTCTTGACTCAATAGCATTTCTGATTTGGATAATTTCATCTTTGAAGTTATCAATTTTTTCTACTGAAGATTTTTGATAAAGTCTATTTGATAGCTCATCTTCAAACTTTTCAAATAAACCATCTACTTTGATTGATAAATCTTCATCACTGTATTTGTCTTTTGATTTGTTTTTCAGTATTGCTATAACAGCTAGCTCATCTGCACTAAAAAGTGTTTTTGTAAGAAAATTGTTTTTGGCTTTATATGTTTTTGAAGAGTAATCATAAAATATTTTACCATCGCTAAATAATGGTAAAAGATACTCTTTAAAATCTGTTTGAATGATTTTTTTTGTAACATTAAATCGTTCAACTAAGCTTGGAGTAGAGAGCTCTTGACCTTTGCTTAACAATTGTAGGGCTGATGATAATCGATTAATTCTCTTATTAAAATTCATTTTAATAGTATAGTAGAACTATTTTAATGAATTACTTAGTTATGTATCAAATGTGATTTTATATCAAATTAAAATAGCAGAAAATTAACGAAAAGTTTAAAGAAATGTAGTCAGCCCTCAAGAACTAGCAGAGTCGCTCCCATCTTAGGGCTTGATATTCAAAGCAAATTTTACCAAAATTTAGCTCAAATTTCAACCAATTGTATTAGTCCACAACATTTGGCACTGAGGATTATTTTCTACAAGATATTGTACTGGAGTTTTCATTTGAAGCGAATGATGTGGTATTTTAGTATTGTAATCAATAAGCCAATTAGCCATTTCTTGATTAAATAGGTCTATATCGCTAAAGAGTAAATCTTCATAATAATCTACAAATTGCTCTTGTATGGTTCTATTGAACCTTTCATTGTGAGCATTCATCTTTGGACTTCTTGGATACGTCCAATAATGAGTTAGCTTTTTTTCTTGTAAAAGAGAATCAAACTCTTTTTGAAACTCAGAGCCATTGTCTGATAGAAATGCATATTGGTTATTGTTTGAAGTCTCATAGCCCAGACCGTCAATAAGAGCTTCAAGTACTTTGGCAGTATGTGTTGTGTGTTTGGTTGGAATTGCAACTGCAAATGCGATACGACTATTTGGGTCAATCATAGTCATAATATATCTTCTCATTCCAGCTGTCACTCTTTGAATCGTATCAACTGCCCATAGATGCATGGGAGCACTTCTAAGTCCTTTTGATTTACGATTTTTAATATCTTTTTTCTTTGGCTTTGGTCTGCCTTTAGAGTCTATACAATTGGGAAATAGTCTCATTTTATTTTTATCTCTTGCTATAATTCGCCCTATAGTTGATTCCGAAGGAAGAGAGAGGTCATTTTCTTTGCACCAAGGCTTTAGCATTATATGCAGTTTGGCTTTGCCTATATTCGGATATTTTTGCCTAAGTTTTTTAATCTCATCAATTATTATCTTAGAAGCAGTCGGCACTCTTAGGTGTTTTGGTTTGGTCGACTTTGAATCAAGAGAAGTAATATGTTTGTTATTTTGCTCAAAAGTCGACTTCCATCTATAGAGTGTTCTTCTACTTACTCCAAATGCTTCAATAGTAGCATGAAGACCATATTTTTCGAAAAACTGCAGTATTTTTAATCTTTGTTGTGCTTCTTTTGTTTCCATATCCAAAAGATAGCACAATCTTTTAAATCTTGTATACCCTCTTATTC
>JACXUQ010000417.1 GCA_014763835.1 Thiotrichales bacterium | reverse complement strand
ATCAATACCTTCGCCACTAAGCCGCCATTTTCTGGCAGTGAATGCTGC
Source organism: Thiotrichales bacterium (assembly GCA_014763835.1). Lineage (GTDB taxonomy): Bacteria > Pseudomonadota > Gammaproteobacteria > Thiomicrospirales > Thiomicrospiraceae > Thiomicrorhabdus. The sequence continues at coordinate 1,376 of JACXUQ010000417.1, read as the reverse complement.
CGAGTACGGGAATTTTCTTCACCCATTCACTAAAATTAATCACATCGGCGTTTTGCGGAAGTATTTTAAATGCCTCCTGAGCGTAGCGTAGTCCGTGGTGGCGGGCTTTCAGGTCGAGGATGCTGGTTTCCCCGGAACCCGCCATGATAGCCTGGGACAGGTTCACCATAAACAGGGATAACTGGGCCGCATTGTTCACGGCCTGTTGGCGGATGACCATAAAATCCTCCAGTCCCCAGTGTTGTTTGGCATCACGGAAGTTGAACTCAATCTGAAACCTCAGCCGGTAATACTCCACCAGTGATTCCCAACCCAGCCCAAGGTCGGTGCTGAACAAAATGACACGGGCAGACTTTCCGGTCTTCAGGTTGTGCTTATGGATGATCACGACATTCAGCTTGTCAGCGAAAGATTTATGCACACCGGTAAATTGGTAAATGCGTGTTCGCACCTGCTTTTGGGTCTGGTCGGATTTCAGGTGACGGTCAGGGAGGGCTGCATAATCGACCCGGTCCCCATAACGGGGATATCGGCCTTTACCGGCGTAAACCCCCTCCCATTCAAAGTAGAGTGCTGAATTGCTGCGGAGTTTTGAGATCAGGTGAAGGCCGACCTGCCGGGTCATCTTCACGGCTGCGTTGTTGCCAAAGGCGCCATCGTACACAAAGTAGGCCGGTTTTAGGGTGTCCCCGATCAAGGTCAGCAACCGTTTTAGCATCGACTGTACCTGAAGCATTTCCGCGTTGAGGGTGACATCCCGGTGATTTTTGTTCTTTGAGCCTTTAGGCCGTCCCCTGGGACGCTTTGCCTTGCCTTTTGCAGGCTTGTTAGCCTTTTCCGGTTTAACCGGTGGCGCTAATTGCTCCATCAGCACCGGCCAGGAACAACGGCTGCCCACATCAATTAGTGACAAGGTCTGGAAGGCGATGCCCGGCACAGCCCGCGAATAGACCGACGAGAAAAACCGCCCCAGACCATAAGTCTTTTTACCGGCTTTGGTCACGGTGGTCGCATCGCCTGCGATGAGGATGGCCCCCTCCCGTTGGCAGAGCCAGGGCTTGATCAGTGCCCAGTTCAACGCTTCCCAACGGATGGGGCTGAGGAAAAAACGTTGTAGCGTCCGGTAACTGCCTCCTTTGCCCGCCCAGCGGCTGATACCCAACATCGTCACCCGACCCTGCATCATCAACATCGCTTCGCTAATAACACGTAACTGACGAAACAGGGTTGTACTGACAACAGGCTGTAGACAAAGAAGAATTGTGGTAATTTCGGACATGGGCAGTTGGCTCGCCGGACTGTGGGGTGTCGGAACTGCACAGTCTACCAACTGCCCGCTTTTACATCACCTAACGGGGGTTTTGGCGAAGGTATTG
>JACXUQ010000416.1 GCA_014763835.1 Thiotrichales bacterium | reverse complement strand
TGTCAATGCCGCAGTCAGAGTTGTTTTACCATGGTCAACGTGACCGATAGTTCCAACGTTTACGTGCGGTTTCGTTCTTTCAAACTTAGCTTTTGCCATTGTTAAACACCTTTAGTAAAAAAGCCTTCACCGAAGTGAAAGCTTTATTTGTCAAAATTAAGAACCTTTTTTCGCCTTAGCGATAATTTCTTCTTGGATGTTGTTAGGCGCATCCGCGTATTTTTCAAATGTCATACTATAGCTTGCACGACCTTGAGTCAATGAACGCAACTGTGTCGCATAACCAAACATCTCTGATAAAGGCACCAATGCTTTCAACAACTTAGCACCCTGGATGTCATCCATGCTCTGCACTAAACCACGACGACGGTTCAAGTCACCCATTACATCACCCATGTAATCTTCTGGGGTTGTAACTTCAACACTCATGATTGGCTCAAGAACAACTGGGTTAGCTTTAACTACACCATTCTTGATACCCATAGAAGCTGCAACACGGAACGCCATTTCGTTCGAGTCAACATCATGGTATGAACCATCGGTCAAGGTAACCTTAACATCAACCATTGGGTAACCGGCGATAACACCGCTTTCCAACTGTTCTTTAGCACCTTTCTCAACCGCAGGAATGTATTCACGCGGAACAACACCACCAACGATCGCGTTAACAAACTCATAACCAGCACCTGGTTCAGAAGGCTCGATCTTCAGTACAACGTGACCGTACTGACCACGACCACCAGACTGACGAACAAATTTACCTTCAGCTTCAACTGCTGATTTAATAGTTTCACGATAAGAAACCTGCGGTGCACCAACGTTAGCTTCAACATTGAACTCACGCTTCATACGGTCAACCAAGATTTCCAGGTGAAGCTCACCCATACCAGACATAATTGTCTGGCCAGTCTCTTCATCCGTATTAACGCGGAATGATGGATCTTCTGCCGCCAATTTTTGCAGAGCGATACCCATTTTCTCTTGGTCACCCTTAGTCTTAGGCTCAACAGCGATAGAGATAACTGGCTCTGGGAATTCCATACGCTCAAGGATAACAACATTATTAGGATCACATAGCGTGTCACCTGTTGTTGTATCTTTCAGACCGATCGCCGCCGCGATATCACCCGCGCGAACTTCAGTCAATTCTTCACGGTTGTTAGCATGCATCTGTACGATACGACCGATACGCTCACGTTTTCCTTTAACAGAGTTCAATACACCGCTACCCGAATTAATAACACCCGAGTAAACACGGAAGAACGTCAAAGAACCAACATAAGGGTCATTCATCAATTTGAATGCCAATGCAGAGAAAGGCGCATCATCACTTGGAGGCACTGCTGAAGGCGTACCATCTTCCAATTCACATGGCGTATCAGGAATTTCTACTGGAGAAGGCAGGTAGTCAACTACCGCATCCAGCAT
>JACXUQ010000044.1 GCA_014763835.1 Thiotrichales bacterium | reverse complement strand
AATGAAAAGAATTTAGACATTATGAGCAGAATTCAACAAAAACTGGCCAGCTTGAAAGCGGCAGGCAAAACCGCTTTGATTCCCTATATCACCGCGGGAGATCCATGTCCGAATGCCACCGTTGCTTTGATGCATCTGTTGGTACAAAAAGGCGCCGACATGATTGAATTGGGCGTGCCTTTTTCCGATCCGATGGCGGATGGCCCGGTGATCCAAAAAGCGGTGGAGCGTGCTTTGGAGCACCATGTCAGTTTGGATGATGTGTTGGAATATGTGCGTGCATTCCGTGAAAAGGATAGTGAAACGCCAGTTATTCTGATGGGGTATCTGAATCCGATTGAAGCGATCGGTTACGAGGCATTTGCCGCCGCGGCCAGTTCGGTGGGTGTGGATGCGGTATTGACGGTGGATATGCCGCCGGAAGAGTCGATGGGCTATCTGCCGGCTTTGCGGCAGGCCGGTTTGGATCGCGTATTTTTGGTGTCGCCAACGACGCCGGAGTCGCGTTTGGCGGCGGTCAATGAAAAAGGCAGCGGATTTGTCTACTATGTATCGCTAAAAGGTGTGACCGGCTCAAAAGAGTTGGATGTGGCCGATGTGACGACACAGATCAACCGTTTGAAAAACAAAATTAATCTGCCCATCGGTATCGGTTTCGGTATCCGCGATGGTGAAGCCGCCTTCCAGATGGCGCAGTTGGGCGATGCCGTGATTGTGGGTTCTGCCTTGGTCAGCTTGATCGAAGCGAATGCGCATCAGGATTTGTACACGATTGAATTGGCAATCGGCGAAAAAATGACAGAATTCCGCGCGGCAATTGACCGCGCCGACGCACTCTAAGGTGGAGAAAGTAATGAACTGGTTTGAAAAGATTCTTCCAAGCATTAAACAGGTGACTGAACGCAAGAGTTCCGTGCCTGAAGGGTTGTGGACCAAATGCCCCAAGTGTGAAAGCACTTTGTACCGCGCCGAGGTCAAACGTAATCAGGAAGTCTGTCCAAAATGTGAACACCATATGCGTTTGGGCGGCAGAGCACGTTTGCACGCTTTCTTGGATGAGAATTCAGGACAGGAGTTGTCGGCTAATATCGGGCCGGTTGATGCCTTGAAATTCAAAGACCTGAAAAAATACAAAGACCGTATTAGCCAGGCACAGAAAGCTACCGGTGAAAAGGATGCGTTGATTACCCAGGTCGGAACCATTAACGGTTTGGAGGTCGTGGTTGCGGCGTTTGAGTTCAACTTTATGGGCGGTTCGATGGGGTCGGTTGTCGGCGAGAAGTTTGTGCGTGCCGTCAACGAAGCGATTGAGCGCAACTGTCCGTTTATCTGTTTCTCGGCCAGCGGTGGTGCGCGTATGCAGGAAGCCTTGTTCTCGTTGATGCAGATGGCCAAGACCAGCGCCGCTCTGGGGCGTTTACGCGCTAAAGGCTTGCCTTATATCTCGGTATTGACAGACCCGACTATGGGTGGGGTTTCGGCGAGTTTTGCGATGTTGGGTGATATCAACGTGGCTGAACCTAAGGCATTGATCGGTTTTGCCGGTCCGCGCGTTATCGAGCAGACCGTCCGCGAAAAATTGCCGGAAGGTTTCCAGCGCAGTGAGTTCCTGCTGGAGCACGGCGCGATCGACCGTATTATCCATCGCCATAAATTGCGCGATGAGCTGGCATCGATGTGTAAGATGCTGCTGAACAAACCCGCCTGATAGGGCAAACTTAGCCATCTTATAAAAGTTAGCTGCATGGAAACACTCTCCCAACATTCAAGCCTGCAGGCTTGGATTGATGGTTTATTGGGGATGCATCAGCAAGAGATCGATTTGGGTCTCGAGCGGGTGAGCGACGTTGCCCAGCGCCTTGATGTGACCCGGCCTGCTGAGTTTGTTATCAGCGTGGCCGGCACCAATGGCAAAGGCTCAAGTGTCGCTATGCTGTCTGCCGTACTCGATGCCCAAGGCTATCGGGTCGGCACCTATACTTCCCCTCATATTCTGCGTTTTAACGAGCGCATTCAAATTAATGGTCAGCCGGTCGAAGACCGTGAAATCGTTGAGGCTTTTGCGGAGATCGAGGCGAGCCGCGGCCAGACAAAATTGACCTATTTCGAATTTTCTACCCTGGCTGCACTGTTGATATTTAAACGTCGTAAGGTCGATGTCGCTGTGCTGGAAGTGGGGCTCGGCGGTCGTCTGGATGCCGTGAATCTGGTGAATGCCGATGCCGCCTTGATTACCGCGATTGATGTCGATCATGTTGACTGGCTGGGCGATGACCGCGCGCAGATCGCCTTGGAAAAAGCCGGCATTACCCGTGCGGCCAAGCCGGCCGTGTGTTCCGATCCGCATCCGCCGGCAACGCTTGCGGCCTTTGCCTCGGCGCAGCGGGTTCCCTTATGGCAGTTGGGTGCGGATTTCCGCTTTGAAAAAACGCAACAGGCCGGGTTGATAACGTTTAAACACACCTTGACGCAGGATTGGCCTGCTGTCTTTGAATTTCCGCAGCCGGCTTTGCTGGGCGAATTTCAATGGCAAAACGCCGCTGGAGTAGTGGCCTTGCTGGCCCGTATCGGCAAGCAGCTGCCTATTTCACTGGAAAGTTTGGCGCGTGGATTAACGCAGGTCAAGCATCCCGGGCGGCTGCAGCAATTCACCGTGGTGACGCCATCGGGCCGGCAGCAATGGCTGGTCGATGTGGCGCATAATCCGCAGTCGGCGCAGGCCTTGGCGGATTATCTGGCATCGCAGGATGATTCCTGTCAGGCTTATATCAGTTTGTTTTCCGTTTTGAATGATAAAGACAGTCTGCCAATGGTCAAACAGTTGGCGCCTTATATTGCCAAGTGGATGCTGGCCGATTTGCAGATACCGCGCGCCAGCAGTCTGGAGCGATTGCAGCAACTGATGCAGCAGGCTGAAGTGTCTGCGGATCAGGTCGGGAAATGCACATCAATGGAGCAGGCGGTCACACAGGTGCTAGCTATGCCAGCTAAGAAAGTGCTGGTGTGGGGCTCTTTCTTTACGGTTTCGCAAGTTCTGGAGGCGCTGCATCGTCAAGCGCAATGTGTTTAGATGGTTGAGATGGATGAGGTAGGCAAATACAGGCTGTTGGGTGCGGCCATCTGGTTGACCTTATTGATCCTGATTGTACCCGGATGGTATAGCCATCCGGTAAACTTTCAGCCGCAAGGTGCAGAGTCACAGCCGGTTAAGATGGACAGGCCACTGGTTGAGCAGGCTTATGTCTTGCCTGTAAAGGAAGGGGACGGCAGAGCGGCAGCCGAACCAGAGGCGGATTCTGTTAAACCGCCAGTAACAGAGATTGTTTCCCAAACACCGGTGTCGGCGACGAAAGCGCCTCCTGTTGTGACTAATAGTGTGTCGGTCGCAAAGCAAAGTTCGGCGCAGAACGTCGTCAAAGGTCAATGGCTGGTCAAGGTGGCGTCTTACAAAGAGCTTAAAGAGGCGAACGAGTTGCTGGGTCGTCTGGATCGGGATTATCCGGTTTGGATCAAGGAATTTACTAAGAGTAAAACGTATTCGGTGCGTACTGGGCCTTATGCCAGTCGTGATGAAGCGCAGCGAGATAAACAAAAAATAGATAAAGCATTCCATACCCAAGCGATAGTTGTGCAGGTAAAATAACCCTTTATGACTGATCGCTTGGCAAAATGATTTTAAATTTTGCATGTTTGTTCGTTTGAACATTTATTGATTACAAAGAGAGTGACCCTATGTGCGGTATTGTCGGGATAGTTTCTGTTGGTAACGCCTCCGTTAACCAAGAGATTTATGATGCCTTAACCATTTTGCAACATCGCGGCCAGGATGCCGCAGGGATTGTGACCTGCGAAAACGGTCGTTTCTATCAGCGCAAAGATAATGGTCTGGTAAAGGATGTGTTCCGGACACGTCATATGCGTGACCTGTTCGGAAAAGTGGGGATTGGGCATGTCCGCTATCCGACAGCGGGCTCCTCTTCGAGTGCCGAGGCGCAGCCGTTTTATGTAAACTCCCCTTACGGCATTGCAATGGGTCACAACGGTAACCTGACCAATGCCGAGCAGCTGAGTCAGGAAATCTGGCGTCAGGATTTGCGTCATTTGAATACCAATTCCGATTCGGAAGTATTGTTGAACGTCTTCGCCCACGAGCTGATGCAGCAGAAGAAACTGTTTATCGATCATAACGACGTGTTTAACGCAATCCGCGCGGTGCACAAGCGTGCCCGAGGCGGTTACGCAGCCGTCGGTCTGATTGCCAATATGGGTTTGTTTGCCTTTCGCGATCCTTATGCTTTGCGCCCAGCGGTGGTGGGTAAGCGTGTGACCGAGGCCGGAACGGACTACATGGTCGCCTCGGAGTCGGTTGCATTGGACGGACTTGGCTTTGAGTTGGAAAAGGACTTGGCGCCGGGTGAAGCGGTGGTGATTACCGAAGACGGTAAGATTTTTTATCAGCAATGCGCGGAAAATCCACAGTATTCGCCGTGTATTTTTGAATTTGTTTATTTCGCACGCCCTGATTCGATGATTGATGACATCTCCGTGTACAAATCGCGTCTACGCATGGGGGAGAAGCTGGCCGACAAGATCTTGCGCGAATGGCCGGATCACGATATTGATGTGGTGATGCCGATCCCGGACACCAGCCGTACCTCGGCGCTGGAATTGGCTTCCAAACTAGGCGTGCCTTACCGTGAAGGTTTTATCAAAAACCGCTATATCGGTCGTACCTTTATTATGCCGGGACAGACATTGCGTAAGAAGTCAGTACGTCAGAAGTTGAACCCGATCGATCTGGAGTTTGAAGGCAAAAACGTTTTGCTGGTGGATGACTCCATCGTCCGCGGCACGACCTCGGGTCAAATTGTCGAAATGGCGCGTGAAGCCGGGGCCAATAAGGTCTATTTTGCGTCTGCCGCTCCACCGGTACGTTATCCTTATGTGTACGGCATTGATATGCCGTCGGCGTCAGAGCTGGTGGCGAACAACCGCACAGTTGATGAAGTGGCCGAGTTTATCGGCGCGGACAAATTGATTTATCAAGACCTGCACGATCTGGTGGAAGCCGTGGGCGCCGGTAACGAGCAGATCAAACTGTTCGACACCTCCTGTTTTAGCGGTGAATATGTGACAGGCGACATTACGCCTGAATATTTGGCTTGTATAGAAAATGCGCGTAATGACGACGCCCAGTCAGCCAAACAGGCAACCGGGCAGGAACCTGTTGGTATTTATAACGGTAATTGAACGCGTAGACAAAAGGATTACACGGCATGCATTACGATATCGAAACGCTTGCAGTTCGCGCGGGCTATGAGCAGACCGCCGAGCAGGAGAATAGCGAGGCGATTTTCCCGACGTCCAGTTTCCGTTATCACTCGGCTGCACAGGCGGCCGCGCGTTTTAGCGGTCAGGAAAAGGGGAATGTTTATTCCCGTTTCACCAACCCCACGGTTAGAACCTTTGAAAACCGTCTGGCGCTGATGGAGGGGGGCGAGTCGTGCGTCGGTACGGCCTCTGGGATGTCCGCCATTCTGACCACCTTTATGGGGTTGTGCCAAGCGGGTGATCATGTGGTCTCTTCGCAAAGTATTTTCGGTACCACCAAGGTGCTGTTTAATAAATACCTGGCCAAGTTTGGCTTGGAGGTGACCTTTGTTTCCCAAACCGATATTGGCGAGTGGGAGCGCGCGATCAAACCGAATACCAAAGCATTCTTCCTGGAAACACCGTCCAATCCTTTGACTGAGGTGGCGGATTTGAGTGCTTTATCTGCGCTGGCAAAAGCCAACAATTGCCTGCTGATTGTTGATAACTGTTTTTGCAGTCCGATTTTACAGCGTCCTTTGGAACAGGGGGCGGATATTGTGATTCACTCCGCCACCAAGTTTCTGGATGGGCAGGGACGCGCCATCGGCGGTGCGGTGGTTGGATCGGCAGAATTGATTGAAGAGCCGGTGCGTGGTTTTATGCGCACCGCCGGTCCGGCGATGAGTCCGTTCAACGCCTGGATTTTCCTGAAAGGCTTGGAAACTTTGCCGGTGCGTATGCGCGCACATTGCGAGAATGCGCTGGAGCTAGCCAAATGGTTGTCGCAACACGAGGCGGTTGAGAAGGTCTATTACCCTGGGCTTGAGAGTCATCCGCAGTATGCGTTGGCCAAAAAACAACAGTCGGCAGGGGGTGGCCTGGTCACTTTTAGGGTAAAGGGCGGTCAGCCTGAAGCGTGGTCGGTGATTGATAGTACGCAGATGATGTCAATCACGGCCAACCTGGGGGATGTGAAAACCATAATTACCCATCCGGCAACCACGACCCATTCACGTGTTTCACCTGAAGATCGTCTTAAGGCTGGGATTACGGACAACCTGATCCGTATTTCGGTCGGTTTGGAGTCGATTGAGGATATCAAGCGCGATTTGGCGCGTGGTTTGGACAGATTGTTGTCCAATAAATAACGTGTTGGAGATCATGGAAAAGCCGGCATTGCCGGCTTTGTTTTCCTAAAAAAGATTTTATTTTTTAGGTAGAGGTACGTTGGTTTCTTCATTTTGGCGATAGATAACAAATGTTTTGCCAATGCTTTGCACCAATAAAGCGCCGGTTTCCTTAACCACGTAGTCGATCATCTCTTTACGGTCTTCACGTTCCGCAGAAGCGATTTTAATTTTGAGCAGTTCATGGTGGCTCAAAGTGCTATCAAGCTCAGCCATCAAGCTTTCGGTCACGCCGTTAGCACCGATAATGATGATAGGGTTAAGGCCATGAGCGATGCCGCGTAGGTATTTTTTTTGGTTAATCGAGAGTTTTTCTGGTTGGCTCATTGAAAATTCCAGCAGTGATTATTAAAGATGACATATATTGTAGTAGAAATTAAATAGATGGCGAGAAGTAAATCCAGTACCGGTTGGTTAAAAGAACATTTTGACGATCATTATGTCATGAAAGCGAAGCAGGAAGGTTGGCGTTCGCGCGCAGTCTATAAGCTGCAGGAAATCGATGAGAAAGATCACCTTTTCAAGCCCGGTATGTGTGTTGTGGATTTGGGTGCCGCCCCGGGTGGCTGGTCGCAATGGACCACGCATAAAGTGGGCGCCAGCGGTGAGGTCTTTGCATTGGATATTTTGCCGGTTGAACCGTTTGCCGGTGTGACCTTTATTCAGGGCGATTTTCAGGATGAAGAGGTCTATCAGGCGTTGTTGGACGCGCTGGCCGGCCGGGATGTCGATGTGGTCATGTCGGATATGGCGCCGAATATGAGCGGCAATAAAGCGATGGATATTCCGCGTGCCATGTATCTGGTGGAACTTTCGGTTGAACTGGCCGACCAGGTGTTGAAGCCGGGCGGAGACCTGTTGATGAAGGTGTTCCAGGGTGAGGGCTATGAGCAGCTTATGCAGACATTAAAGACGAAATATCAAAAAGTTATTACCCGCAAGCCTAAGGCTTCTCGGCCCCGCAGTAAGGAAATTTACCTGTTGGCACGCGGTAAAAAGTAATCATAATGATTAATAAAATAAATTGTTCATAAATCGAGTTTATGAAAATTTATGGTAAAGTATTTGAAATAAAAGATTGTGGTTGTTATTCCAAAAGGTAACTCATGAAGAATGATATGTTAAAAAATGTGCTGATTTGGACGGTTGTGGCGATGGTGCTGATGTCGCTCTTCAATCATTTCAGCAGTCAGTCGCAAAATGCGTCAAGCCGTTTGGATTATTCTGATTTCATCGATCAGGTGCATAAAGGTCAGGTTAGCCAGGTTGTCATCGAAGGCGCGACCATCCGCGGTATTTATAGTAGTGGCGGCAGCTTCACAACCTACAATCCGGGTGATCCGGGGTTGATGGGTGATCTATTGGATAATCAGGTCAAGATCACGGCCCATCCGCCGGAGGAGCAGGGTGTATTGATGCAGATCTTTATCTCCTGGTTCCCGATGCTGCTGTTGATTGCTGTGTGGATTTTCTTTATGCGCTCCGTGGGCGGTGGCATGGGGGGCAAAGGCGGGCCCATGTCGTTTGGCAAGAGCAAGGCGCGCATGTTGACCAGTGATCAGGTTAAAGTGACGTTGGACGATGTGGCTGGAGCGGATGAGGCCAAGCAGGAAGTGGGTGAGATTGTCGACTTCCTGAAGGACCCCTCAAAGTATCAGAATCTGGGTGGTAATATCCCGCGCGGCGTTTTGATGGTAGGTCCTCCGGGTACCGGTAAGACGCTGTTGGCCAAAGCCATTGCCGGCGAAGCCAAAGTGCCTTTCTTTACCATTTCGGGTTC
>JACXUQ010000043.1 GCA_014763835.1 Thiotrichales bacterium | reverse complement strand
CCTTTCAACGCCTGCGTCAGATTGTGTGCCTCTTCCGACATTTTGGCATTGAGGCTTTGCAACTGTTTCAACTGCTCGCCAAGACTGGCACGCCCCTCCAGATCTTCTTTGTGTACCGTTTCCACACGCTGCTTGAAGGATTCCAACGCCGCCTGCATCGGCTTGACCACCGCCTCCATGCTCTGCTTGCCCTGCTCATGAAACTGCGCCTGCTTGGCTTCAAAAATCTGATTGGCCAAGAGTTTGAATTCGTTGGCAAGCTGCTGCTTGGCATGCTCCAGCAGTTCGATTTTCTCCTGCGCACGGCTCTTTTCGTGCTCCAGCGTCTGCTGTAGCTGGGCGTTTTGCTCGCGCAGTTGCGTCAGTTTATCTTGTGTTTGTACAAACTGCGCTTCTTTGCTCTGCAAAAGGCTCTGCAAATCCGCCAGTTGCTTTTCCAGCTGGGCAGCCACGCCAATCAGCGGCTGCAATTGGCCATGTTCCCGCTCCAATAAGGCGTAGCGTTCTTGCAATGCGTCAATGCTCTCCAGCCGGGTGTTCTGCTCACGCAGCTGCCATCGCGCCTCTTGCAGTTGCCCCTTGAAGCGAAAAATAAAAATCAGTGCCATGAATAAAAAAAGCCCGCTCAGTACGAGCAGGCTCTCTAAAGATATCTGTGCATTCATTGTTTAACAGCTGTGGCAGGTAGGTTCTGGGCAGCAGGCGTGGGCTGGGTGGCGGCATTGTTTGCCCCTTCAACAGACAAGGCATTAGGAGGGGTTTTGTTGACGGTTTTCACATCCTTAAGAGTACGGTCAATGGTTTTCTTGTCTGCGCTCAAAATTTGCTGTTTAGCATTCGCCTTGGCCGCCTGCTGTTCCAACTTATAGGTTTCAACCATCTTGTTACGGTTGGTAAAATAGGTATTGCCAACAGGCACAAATACCTCTCTATTGTCTACCTTGAACTGTCCGCCATCCAGATTGGACGCCTCCTTGTTCAACTTGACATCCTGAGATTTAAAATCATTGAATTGATTGTTAACGCGCACCAAACGCTTGCCCTCTGGCGTTTCAATAATCGCAGAAACAGCTAATCGATCAGGAGAAATGATCTTACGTTTAATGGCGGCCTTCTGTTTGGCCTTTTCTTTCTCTTCTTCCTCAACCGACTTCACTTCCAGACTTTTAAGATAAGCCAAGCGTTCCGCGTCAATTTTGGCGCGCTGCTCCGGCGTCATCATCAATCTGTCCATATCCTGCTCGGCAGAATACGCGTTAGAGATTGGCATTAATCCCAAACTGGCAATCAAGAGGCCTGCGACGATTATCCTGTTGGCTTGCAAAACTTTCATTTTCATCCCTTATGTCCTAAATATGTGGACAACTTAGAGGTTTTTAGCGATTTTTGAATGCGAATGGAACACAATCAGTGAACATTCAGTCTGAATATTTCCCGACTTGGGATCAAACCTCGCCTCGATAATCTCACTCTTGTCTTTCATGCTGTAGCTGCAATGGTCAACCAAGTAAAAAGGGGAGACACGTTCATTGATCGCATTCAACAACTTGGGCAGGTCGCCGTCGTGCTGTAAGTTCATTTTCAGATTCAATCGACTGAAATAGAACATTCCTTTATCAATTTTAATACTATCAAAGCGCTTGCTGTCCAAAATCTGCTCTGGGGTAAACTGAAAGGTGAATTCCGGCATTACCAGGGTTTTTTGCATCTGCACCATGGAGTCCGCCCAAAAGACACGATCCTGCTGCTTAACAATACCCTTTCTCACCAGGTCCTTGTACTTGGCACCATACTGTTGATAAAGTCGAACTTGCTGCTGCAAGAAGTTAACCTGACTACGTAGTGAGTTAAGCTCTTTCAACTTGGTCTGTTCGATCTGCTGCAGTCTCTGCTGCTCGTCATTCAACAATTGCCACAGACCTGCTGACAAGCCCACCAGCACGATCAGCACTAAAAAGCCTATAAGAAAGAATTTCTTAAATAAACTTACCGATAAAAAACTACTTTGACTGGCCATCTTTGACCCTCATTTTAAGCTTGAACGGTAGCGCGGTCACCTTCTCCCCTTTAATGGAGACGGTTAAAGCCTGCTGCAAATTGCGATTTAGGGGTTCCTGAACCAGATCAACCTGTGAAATCAACGGCAGCTGCTTCAAGTCTGACACCAACGCATCAACCCAATCCACAGGTTGTTTGTAATATTCTTCAAAAGGAAACACCAAACCTTCGAGTTCTACATCGTACATGTGGCTGTCAAAACGCTCTAACTGTTTCCATTCTGCATTGATAAGCTGCACATGTTCATGGCGACTGAAAACCTCGCTGATCGGCATGATTTTAAAGCCAACCGTCCGATCGGTTTTCAAACTCAAGATGGCTTCTGAAAAATCAACCGAGGCTTTAATCTCTTTGGCATCTATTTGTAAATCAACCAGTTTTTGTAGACGCTCTTTCTCTCTAATATGATTCTCGATTTGCTGCCCTAACAATTCGATATTGTACTGACGCATGTATGTGTCGATACCCGCAATAGTTCCATATCCCAAAAGTGCAATTAACGCGGCTATATTGATACCCTTCAGCGCCTTATTTGCTGTAGCGATACGGTAAATTTTCTGACTGTATTCAGTAAAATAAAACTTTGCGGGGCGATCATTAAGAACAAACCCGACGAGCAAATCTGCCAAGAAATGGGACGATTCCGCTTCTCCGCAGAAAGTTTTGGCAAACTTGAAGGATCCGACTGGCATTGCCTTAAAAATAGCGGTGGTCAACTGGTCATCGCTGGTAAACAACCCTTCGTCAAAACAACGCTGTTGAAGCCCTTCAAGACGCAAAGGTTCGGAGTCCAAAAACACATAACCGATGTTCTGCGTATGCGCGACCAGATTCTGGTTGTAAATATAGTTACGCGCCAATTTCGCTTCATGAATTAAGGAGGTCTGCGCTCCAGAATAATCGCCCTCTTCCTTGTCAATTTCAATCAAGCGGCTAATTCGTAGGCGCCCTTGGTTGAAAAAGGTCTGACGGTAACTATTTTCACCTTGGCGGGAAATGACGAAGAACGGGCTGGTGAATTCCTGCTTGCTGAGATTAAAGCTTGTCTTGAAATATTGCTTGAGGAAATCTGCCAATAAAAATGGCGCGGAGTAAATACCGTTTACGGTAATTTCCGCTTCTTCCAGCATGTTCAAAAAATGGGATACATGGGACGGCATGATAATCGAAGCGGATTGAATCAGTTCTTCAGAGCGTCCTTCCGCACTGGTTTGCACAAGCCCCGTCCACGCTGAAAAGATCAGTTCGGCTCCCTCGGACTTCAAACGCTCGACCAATCTGTTTTTGATAGCAGCTTTTTCCCATAGATAAAGCTTTGGGGCCGGCTCCATGGCAATATCTTCATCCACCAAATCGAGAATGAGGGAACATTGAAATCTACCAGGCAACTCGGCTAACCACTCCTCGATTGCCGGCACATCACTCCAACTAAAAAATCGGGGCGTGTTTAAAATCCGACAACTGTTCGCGTACGCCGTTAAACCTTGATCATTTAAATAAAATACACCTTTCACGTTTACTGTACCTTCGATATGGTGTCATAAATCGGCCCAAGCACGGCGATCATTACCCACCCTACGATAAATCCCATTACCAGTGTCAGTAAAGGTTCAATCGTAGGCTCGATTTTCTCGATCAACTCCTTGGCCTCACGATCATAGAAATAGCTTACATTTTTCAAAGCTTCGTCCATTTGACCGCTGCTCTCACCAACCTTGACCATGCTGATAGCCATGGAAGGAAAGACCTCTGCCTGTTGAAACGCCTGATGAATCGCTTTACCCTCTTGAATGAGAATAACCGCCGCATCAATGTTTTTTTCTAAATAACGGTTGCCGGCAACGGTAGCTGTCATTTTCAAACTATCCGTAAAGCTTACACCAGCACTATACATCACCGCCAACGCATTGGCGATACGCGCCAATTTGAGCTTGTAGATTACCGGACCGATAATACTGATGTTGAGCGCCATCTTATCCGTTTTGGTTCTAAAATCATCTGACTTACTACGCCACCATTTCAAGATGAAAAAGATCGCTATAGGCACAATAAACAACTCAAGGATGTACTCTGAAATAAAATTTGAAGTGGCAATCAGTGATACGGTTGCAAATCCAAGTTCACCCCCCATTGATTTGATAAAGCCCAGTAACTCGGGAACAACAAATAACATCATCAAAATCACAACGGAAATGACCACCGTCGCGACAATCGCGGGATAAATCATAACCTTTTTAGCTTTTGAGGCGAGTTCATCCTCCCATTTCAACATGGCCGCCAAATCAGCCAATATTGCGTCCAAACGCCCCGTATTCTCACCAACGGAAACCAGCGAAATATAGACATTGCCGAAGACATCTTCATATTCACGCAGCGCATCTGAGAAAGTCGAGCCCCCCTGCATTGCATCATAAATACTCGCCAAGATTTCTTTTACAGCATCGTTCTCATAACTGTCTCTTAAATCGTCAATGATTTCCATCAGCGGAACACCCGCTTTTAGTAACTGCTCAAACTGGAAGGTTATGGCAATGATATCTTTACGCTTAACTTTGCTTTGAGAAATACCTAAAATTTTATTGCTTTGTTTCTTACTGCTGATCAGATTGATCTGCTTCTTCAACAGACGCTGACTGAGATCTTTAGAGTTTGCTGCAGGCATCACGCCACTCACGCGCTTTCCAAAACGATTGATGCCTGTATAACGATAATTTTGCATTTAAGACCTCAGAGCAATTCGGTTAAGTTAACCACGCGACTGACTTCCTCTATAGAAGTTTGTCCCTGCTTAACCCATCTTAACGCACTTTGCGCCATCGTTGAAAAACCTTCTTTCAGGGCCTGTTCCAAAATAGCGTGTTGCGACTCTCCTGCTAATAACATTTCATCCATTTCACTGGTAAAACGTAATGTTTCCAACACAGCTAAACGGCCCTTATAACCAATTTGGTTACACGCTGGACACCCCTTTGACCTATACAATGTAAGAGGTTCATTAATTGATACGCCCATTATTTGACGCTCATAGGCCTCAGCCTCATAAGGCTCTTTGCACGCCTTACAGAGTTTACGCGCCAAACGCTGTGCGATAATGCCTATTATGTTTCCCGACATAATGGAAGGGGAAACACCTATGTCAATTAGTCGGGGGATCGCTCCGATAGCCGAGTTTGTATGCAAAGTTGCAAAAACCTGGTGACCCGTCATCGCCGCCCGTAAAGCCATCTCAGCTGTGTCCGGATCGCGAACCTCACCAATCAGAATAATATCCGGATCCTGACGCAGCAAAGCACGAATCCCCGCCGCAAAGCCCATCCCAATTTCTTCATTAACCGCTGTCTGCCGAATCATTGCCATTGGATATTCGACAGGATCCTCAAGAGTCATGATATTCACACCAACTTGATTCAACTCATTCAGAATCGAATACAAGGTGGTCGTTTTCCCCGAACCTGTCGGTCCTGTGACCAATAAAATGCCCGTTGGGCGTGCCAGCATGAGTTTCAACTCGTGATATGAATCCGGATCAAGACCGAGCTTATCAAGAGGAACAATCCCTTTTTCACGATCCAGAATACGTAACACAAAGTTTTCACCATGTGTGGTCGGCAAGGATGAAACGCGAAAATCTATTCTGCGACCATGTACAATCAAATCCATTCGACCATCCTGCGGCAGACGCTGCTCCGTTAAATCCAAGTTAGACATAACTTTCAAACGGACCACCAGGCCGGACCAAAACGACTTGTGGATTAATCGTACTTCTTGCAACACCCCGTCAATACGATAACGAATGCGAACATAGTTCTCCTCGGGCTCAAAGTGCACATCCGAAGCATGTTTTTTTACCGCATCCGTCAAAATACTATCAACCAAACGCACCATCGGCTGAGAGTATTCTCGAGCCTCGGAAATACGGTTGATATCAATATTACCTGTTTCAAGCTCTCGCAAAATCCCGTCAATCGACAACTCGTAACCATAGTAGTTATCAATCGTATTGAGTATTTCTTTCTCAACGCCAAGCGTCGGGGTAATTTGAATATCCGCTTTTTGAATATGTCTTTTTAACTTATCCAACAAAAGAATATCATCAGGTGTCGCCATCGCGACCTTCAAGACATTCTCCTGGAGACTGACTGGCATGATGAGGTGATTACGGGCGAAAGACTCGGAAACTAAGCTGATTGCCTTAGCATCAGGCACAATCCCGTTCAAACTAACCGAGTCGTAACCGACAGTCTCTCCAATTGCCTCACTAATCGCTTCTTCACTAAGAAAACCTAAGCGAAAGAGAACCTCACCAAGCTTTTTACCTGTTTTGCGTTGTTCTGTAAGGGCAATTTCTAATTGGTCTGGCGTGATTTTGCCATCTTCAATCAAACGTTGCCCTAATAACCCCACTCTCTTCATAAATGGTTTTGCTCAAGGAACAACTTAATATTGGCTAGTCGAGCCTTAATTGAAGCTTCATCAAAGTTAACCTGACCACTTTTCACAAATACCAACGAATTGGTGTAATACTCTGATGCAAGTGCATATTCACCCAAATGGTCTAAACTTATCGCCAAATTAACCAAATAATCCGGATTTTTCTGATCTAAAGAATGTGCTTCAAAAAACTCACTTTGCGCCATATTCCAGTCATTTTCCTTGGCATATAAATTCCCTAACGCATAATGCAACACCGCTGATTTTGGGTGCTTGCCAATAGCCCTTTTGAGTTCATCCTTCCAAGCTTCCCCAGATAACTGATCCGCCGTAAGTCGAATCACTGACTCATAAGCATACAAGTTATCCGCATCCTCTTCCAAGGCACTATAGTAGTACTTAATAGCTTCTTGAATATCTCCAATCTGAGCATAAATAGAAGCTGTACCATTCAAGGCATTTACACTATGAGGGTTTTCAGATAGAGCCTGTTTGAAAAGAACCAGAGCCCTTTCTGAATCATTAACATGCATGGCATCATAGGCCTGCTGTAAAATCGAAATTTCTTCTTTAGCCTGGATAGTTAATTTAACTTCTTCACGTTTGACAGTTGGATGAATCACCTTAGCCGGAGACACATAACTTGTCGTTTTAGCTTTAGCACTTACAACTGGCTTATCTTTTGTGAGTTCACTACTCACTCCCGCCTCCTTGACTTCAGAAGTGTCTTCTTGACCCATTTCGCCGGCTGCTGGACTTGGTTGGTGGCTACTTTCACTTGCCCCCTCCGCTGTATCATTCTGGTTTTCCGATACCTGCTTAGTCGCCAGTGCAACAGGCGCTTCAGGAAGCTTGGTAATCGCATACTTTTGCATGCTCTTCTCTATAGCTTCACTTTGACTATAAAAGTAACCAACAGCAACAGCCCCCATAACGCTTAAAACGAGTAGTGTCATCAATGAATAGATGACTGCGCCTGAAGATGTACCGAACAATATGTCTACCAAACCGGTCGCTTTGATGTGTCTAAAACGCTGATTAGTACTTAATATTGGATTAGGTGTTTCATTGTAGATAGTTTCAGGTGCATTAACGGTATCAACAGATGAACTCACTTTATCATCTGATTGGTAACCAGGGAGCGTTTCAAGGCTCCAAGCATAGCTGTCCTCACTATCTGGTTTAGTAACAAGGGCAGATTCTGTAGCGGGAACATGTCCTGACTCTTCGAGAGGTTGGGTAGTCTTAGGAGAGTCGGCTTCACTGACTTCCAATTGCTCAAAACTTATTAAACCAGCATTTTGCGTATCAACCGCTGCAACCTCACCCTCAGCTATTGAATAGTCACGAAGAGCTGAATCAGCTGTATCATCAAGAGTGAGGCCAAGAGACGGAGCTTTTGTGTCCGCTGTGTTTTGATTGTTGTCTCGGACCACCTCTTCTGTTGATATGCTGCCACCAACTGAAACGTCACCATCAGAACCTGCAGATGTATTAGATAGAGTTAAGCCTACTCCTTGAGAGCTATCAGTTTGCATGATAGAAGAATCAGGATTAACCTCGGACTGCAGCAACTTTTCCTGCGCCGCTCCTAATTCCGATATTTTGGGCTCCAAAGCAACATCAGAAGTCCCCTCATTTTTATGAGAACCCTCTACTTGCTTTTTATTTTCAGCAGCCTTTTTTAAAGCCTCTAGTAAAACACTCACAGGACTTTCTACCTATTTAAGTTAAGCTTAATTGTGATCTGTCTTCAAGAAATCTCTCAACAGGGACAAATCACCATTGTCTACGTCCGGATTCTTAACAACGAT
>JACXUQ010000415.1 GCA_014763835.1 Thiotrichales bacterium | reverse complement strand
GTAATCGGAGGTCACGTCCCCCACATGGTATTGCGGGTTAATGACATCCAACCACTCCTGATGCGAGCGGTCAAAATAATAGGGCCTGAAAGCTTCAAGCGCCGCTTGCGGATCAGTCAGATCAATCCCTTCACCGGCCGCAGCCATTTTCGGATACCAGAAATAACCACCAAAAACCTCATCGGCGCCCTGACCCGACATGACTACCTTGACATCCTGTGCAACCTGCTCCGACAACAGATAAAACGCCACCGCGTCCTGCCCCACCATGGGTTCGGCCATCGCCGCCACCGCATCAGACAAGCGCGGCAGCACCTCGGTATTGGAGATCAGATATTTTTTATGATCGGTATGGAAGCGCTCCACCACCTTGTCGGAAAACTCGAACTCGCTGCCCTTCTCTTCGGGCGCATCCTCGAATCCGATGGAAAAGGTTTTGATATTCTTGACGCCGGCCTCATGCAGCAAACCGACAATCAGACTGGAATCGATACCGCCGGACAGCAATACCCCGACCGGCACATCCGCAGCTGTCAGACGCTTGTGCACCGCCTCTTTCAGCGAAGCATGCACCGCATCCACCCAGGCCTGTTCAGTTTGCGGCGCATTCGCAGCAAGCGGACGTTTCGCCTCCAAAAACCAGAAGCGTTTTTTATAAATCTGCCCGTCTGGATTGACGATCATCCAATGACCCGGTTCCAGTTTGCGAATGCCTTTCAAAATGGTGTAAGGTGCCGGAATCACTGCGTGTAGCGTCAGCTGATGGTGCAACCCGACCGGATCCACCGATGTATCAATATCCTCAGCGGTCAGCAATGCCTGGGTATTGGAGGCAAAACGCACCCCGCCCTTGACCGGCGCATAATAGAGCGGCTTGATGCCCATGCGGTCTCTGGCCAGCAGCAGTTGATGCGTATCGTCATCCCAGATCGCAAACGCAAACATACCTTCGAAGCGGGTGACACACTCCATACCCCATTGACGGTAGGCCTTTAAAATGACCTCGGTGTCAGAGTGCGACTGGAATTCATGGCCCAATGCCTGCAGTTCGGCAGTCAGCGCCTGATAGTTATAGATACAGCCGTTGAAGACCAGGGTCAGCTCACGGTCGCGCATCGGTTGATGACCGCCATCCGTCAGATCGATAATCGACAAACGGCGGTGCCCCAGACCAACATGATCCTGCACCCAGGTACCGCCATCATCCGGCCCGCGGCGTTCCAGTTCGGTCAACATCGGCTTCAGACGCGACTCGCTCGCCAACTGACCATCCCAATAAATTTCTCCACAAATTCCGCACATAGATTGGTTCCTTATCTTGCTGACGGATTTAAATACCCAATGACTGAGCCCATTGTATCAAAACCTGTGTTTTGAATACGGCCCCGCTTTTGCAATGATTCAAACATAAAATAAGAGAGCTTTGCACGAGTGGGGCGCGA